>NZ_JABUZE010000130.1:0-218838 GCF_014897805.1 Halomonas sp. 3F2F | reverse complement strand
GTTTTAATGAGTTTTGGCGCTTGAATACATGCCGAGCAGAAGAGTTGCTCCACGCTTTCAGTCAGAGTAATCAGCGAAAGATCTTTCCTTCTCATCAGGTTATTGCGTCCTAGCGCTGCTTTTTTTAATAAACGCGGCACGCGCTATCGTTAAGAATTGTTTAGTAGGGGTAGTGTGAGCAGTGGGGTCTTAACAATGAAAACGAATCAAGGATTTGATAATGAAATATCCACTAACCCTGTTAGCTGCCGCTATTGCTGCCACTGTTACTACTACCAGCTATGCGGCGCCGTTGCTGAGCGACCAAGCATTGCTCGTTGATAGCCCGGAACACTTGAGTGCCAATGCCTGGGTAGAAATCTCGCAATCGGCTTTTGAAGGGAACGTTCGCGGTGTTCTGGAATTATTGGGCGAAGAAGCGGAGCTTTGCGCCATTATGAAAGCCGATGCCTACGGTCACGGCATTGCTAATTTAATGCCTTCCGTGATCGCGTTAGGTATTCCTTGTATTGGTGTGGCGAGTAACGAAGAAGCGCGGGTTGTTCGGGCATCTGGTTTCGATGGACGTTTAATGCGCGTGCGCAGCGCGACACCAGAAGAAGTGCGCGGTGCTTTTGATTACGGCATGGAAGAGCTATTCGGCGATATAACGGCTGCTCGTCAAGCCTCCAGCGATGCAGCTGAGGCGGGGGTTACACTGCGCTACCATTTGGGCCTGAATGCTGGCGGTATGGGGCGCAATGGCATGGCGCTTGATAATGAAGCAGGACGCCAGGAAGCGTTAGAACTTCAAGACTTAGCGTCGTTAGAGCTGGTGGGCATCATGACCCACTTTGCTTTTGAGGATGAAGATTTTGTTCGCCAGGGGCTGGAGGCGTTTCACGAGCAAAGTGACTGGTTAATCGAGACGGCTAACCTGGATCGCGAGGCGCTAACGCTTCACGCCGCCAACTCATTTACCACCATGGAAGTGCCTGAAGCACGCCTTGATATGGTGCGCCCGGGTGGCTTGCTGTATGGCGATCTACCCCATTATGAACAGTTCAAACCGGTGATGTCGTTTCGCACGCGTGTAGCGTCGGTTAACGATTACGCGCAAGGCAGCGGCGTTGGTTACGATAATGTCAGGGTGCTGGAGCGCGATAGCTTATTGGCGAACTTGCCTGTTGGCTACTCTGACGGCTACCGCCGTGTTTTCACAGACGCTGCCTTTGTACTGGTCAACGGTGAGCGTGTGCCGGTTATGGGAAAAGTGTCAATGAACACGACCATGGTAGACGTGACGGATGTCGAGGGAGTGGCACCGGGCGATGAAGTGGTACTTTACGGACTTCAGGGGGACGAGCGAATTACCATTGGAGAACTTGAAGACCTTAATGGCGCGCTACTTGCCGATCTTTACACGGTATGGGGAAACTCTAACCCGAAGGTGTTGCGTCCAAGCGATAGCGATACAGAGACAGATAGCGAGTAATTATTGCCAATACAGGTAGTAATTTACTGTGTTTGCTGACGAAACCACCCCGCTCAACTGAGCGGGGTGGCGTCGTTTTGGGGAAGGATTATTGCGCAGAAAAGCGGGGCTGAGCGTTATAGGATCATTGCAGCTATCCAGCCAAAGGCAATCAGCGGGATATTGTAGTGCAGGAAGGTCGGAACAACGCTGTCCCAAATATGGTCGTGCTGGCCGTCGGCATTGAGACCGGCGGTTGGGCCAAGCGTTGAGTCGGAGGCCGGAGAGCCTGCATCGCCCAAGGCGGCTGCGGTGCCTACCAGCGCCACGGTAGCGAGTGGCGAAAAACCAAAGTTAAGTGCGAGTGGTACGTATAGCGATGCGATAATTGGGATTGTTGAGAAGGAGGAGCCAATACCCATGGTAATGAAAAGGCCCACAAGCAGCATAATCAGCGCTGCCAAGCCTTTATTATCACCAATGACTTCTGTAGAGCTGCTGACCAGCGCTTCAACCTCGCCACTGGCCTGCATCACACTGGCGAAGCCCGCCGCGGTGATCATAATGAACCCAACCAAGGCCATCATACGCATGCCTTCAGTGAAGATGCCGTCCTGTTCATGCCAGCGGAAGACGCCGCTGAGTGACAGCAGAGCAAAGCCAAAGATTCCCCCCAGCACCATTGAACCGGTGTAGAGCTGAACGGCCACGGTGCCAACCAGTGCGATTGCCAGTACGGCTTTTTGCCAACCTTGCAAATGCTGGGCCGCTTGCGCTGGGGTTTCATCGCCCTTGGCCAGGTCTCGGTCTTGGTAGTTACGCCCTTTGCGATAGCTAAACAATACTGCTACGGCAAGGCCCAATGCCATGCCACCAATAGGAATCACCATTGCCATGGGCACCATCTGACGGGTGACTTCTAGGCCAAATTCGGCACCACTTTCATTGAGGTTGGTGAGCAAAATATCGTTCAGAAAGATAGCGCCAAACCCTACCGGTAACAGCATATAGGGGGCGGTAATACCGAAGGTAATCACACAAGCAACGAGTCGGCGGTCGAGCTGAAGGTGATTCATTAGTTTTAGTAACGGCGGAACCAGTACAGGAATGAAGGCAATGTGTACCGGAATAAGGTTCTGAGAGCTGACCGCGGCGGCCAATAGGGCGGCCAGTAGGGTATAGGTCACCATGCGGCGACTGCTGCCAGAATCATCAACATGAAAACGCGCAATGGCGCGGTTTGCCATTACTTCGGTGATGCCCGAGCGTGAGAGTGCGACGGCGAAAGCACCCAGCACGGCATAGGCCAGGGCTACAGTAGCGCCGTTGCCAAGACCGTCGTTAAAGGCATCAAGGATGGCATTAATCGGCATGCCCGCATAAAGCCCACCCACCAACGTTGCGACGATTAAGGCAAAGACAACGGAAACGCGAGCCAAGCTGAGGCTGACCATTACTAAAATGGCCAAAACGATAGCATTCATGAATAGCTACTCTTGTCGTTGGAGTTAGAATTAGCTGGAGTTAGATTTAGCTGGAATGTGATTTAGCTGGAATTGAATGCGGTGAAGCCCCGCAGCCTGTTGCTGCGGGGCAGGAGTGACCGCTTAGTGCTGGCTTGGCAGGGTGCCAGGGCGAAGCAGGTGGCTCAGCGTTCTGGCTGCCAACAAGCTGCTGGCGGCTTCAATGTCTGGCGCGAAGAAGCGGTCCTGTTCGTAGTGGGTGACATGTTCACGCAGCAACTGCTTGGCTTGCTCAAGTTGTTGCGTTGTCTGTAAGTCGTGGCGCATATCAAGCCCTTGGCAGGCACAGAGCCACTCGATGGCTAGAATGTCGCGTACATTATCGGCCATTTCCCATAACCGCTTACCCGCTGCCGGGGCCATGGAAACATGGTCTTCCTGGTTGGCTGAAGTCGGCAGGCTATCCACGCTATGCGGGTGCGCTAAGGCTTTATTTTCACTGGCAAGCGCGGCTGCAGTTACCTGGGCGATCATAAACCCAGAGTTGACGCCGCCTTTCTCGACCAGGAAGGGCGGTAACTGGGACATGTGTTTGTCCATCATCAGCGAGATGCGGCGTTCCGCCAGTGAGCCAATTTCGGCAATCGCCAAGGCTAAGTTATCAGCCGCCATGGCCACCGGTTCGGCATGGAAGTTGCCGCCGGAGATGATGTCGTCGGTATCTTCAAACCCTCTGTCAGTAAAAACTAAAGGGTTATCAGACACCGCGTTGATTTCCACCGCCAATACATCGGCAACATGGCGAATCTGTGTCAGTGCTGCACCCATCACCTGTGGCTGGCAGCGCAAGGAGTAAGGATCTTGCACTTTATCGCAGTTGGCGTGGGAGTTGCCGATGTCGCTGCTCTCGCCGAGTAAATGTCGGTAGGCCGCCGCCGCATCGATCTGGCCACGTTGGCCACGTACTTCATGAATGCGCGCATCGAACGGTGAGCGTGAGCCCAGCGTGGCTTCAACCGTCAGTGAGCCGCAAACTGTGGCGGCAGCATAGAGGTCTTCGGCATCGAACAGGCCGCGTAGCGCGTAAGCCGTTGACACCTGGGTGCCGTTGAGCAGCGCGAGACCCTCTTTCGGAGCCAGTGCAATCGGGCTAAGACCGGCGACTTTTAGCGCTTCTTCGGCACTGAGCCACTCGCCTTTGTAGCGTGCTTTGCCTTCACCAATCAGTACCACACTCATATGGGCCAGCGGCGCGAGATCACCTGACGCACCCACAGAACCTTTGAGCGGAATATGCGGATACACTTCGGCGTTGATCAATGCGATAAGGGCATCAAGCACTTCACGACGAATACCGGAAAAGCCGCGTGCCAGGCTGTTAACCTTAAGCACCATGATCAGCCGCACAAGGCTGTCATCCATCGCAGCGCCCACGCCGGTGGCATGAGAAAGCACTAACGAACGCTGCAGTGCTTCCAGGTCTTCATCGGCGATACGCGTTTGAGCAAGCAGCCCGAACCCGGTGTTAATACCGTAGACCGTGCGGTTTTCCTCAACTACCCGATTGACGCAATCGACGCTTTTTTGAATTGCCTCGTCGGCACTGCTAGGCAGGCTAACCGTGACGGGGGATTGAAAGACCTGGCGCGCTTGCGCCAGTGTCATTTTGCCGGGCTGAATATCGAGATGGGTCATTATGAGTGCTCCTTGAAGTTGTTGAATTAGCTCTTCAGCATCGGCAAATCGAGGCCGTTTTCACGGGCAGATTGTTTGGCAATGTCGTAGCCTGCATCGGCATGGCGCATAACGCCAGTGCCCGGGTCGTTGCGCAGCACGCGGCCAAGGCGTGCGTGGGCATCATCGGTGCCGTCGGCGACGATAACCACCCCAGAGTGTTGGGAATAGCCCATGCCGACACCGCCACCGTGGTGTAGCGAGACCCAGGTCGCACCACCGGCGGTGTTAAGCAGGGCATTCAGCAGCGGCCAGTCTGAGACGGCGTCGGAGCCATCCATCATCGCCTCGGTCTCGCGGTTGGGGCTTGCCACGGAACCGGAGTCCAGGTGGTCACGGCCAATCACGACGGGTGCTTTAAGCTCGCCGTTTTTGACCATCTCGTTGAAGGCTTGGCCAAGACGCGCACGGTCTTTCAGGCCGACCCAGCAGATACGCGCCGGAAGACCTTGGAAGCTGATGCGCTCGCGGGCCATATCCAGCCAGTTGTGCAGGTGCGGGTCGTCAGGGATCAGCTCTTTGACTTTCTGGTCGGTCTTGTAAATGTCTTCCGGGTCGCCTGAAAGCGCGGCCCAGCGGAAGGGGCCAATTCCCTGGCAGAATAAGGGGCGGATATAGGCAGGTACAAAACCAGGGAAGTCGAAGGCATTTTCAACACCTTCTTCTTGAGCCATTTGGCGAATATTGTTGCCGTAGTCGAAAGTGGGTACGCCCATCTTCTGGAAGTCGAGCATGGCTTGTACATGCACGGCCATCGATTGCTTGGCCGCTTTTACGGTGGCTTGTGGTTCGGATTTACCACGTGCCACGTACTCTTCCCAGGTCCAGCCTGCAGGCAGGTAGCCGTGTAGCGGGTCGTGGGCACTGGTTTGGTCAGTGACCATGTCGGGCTTCACGCCACGCTTGACCAGTTCGGGTAGTACATCCGCAGCATTCGCACACAGGCCAATCGAGACGGCTTTGCCTTCGGCAGTGTAGCGTTCGATACGCGCTAACGCATCGTCGAGATCGTCTGCTTGCTCATCTAGATAGCGCGTGCGCAGGCGGAAGTCGATGCTGGTTTGCTGACACTCGATATTCAGCGAGCAGGCGCCGGCCAGGGTAGCGGCGAGTGGTTGAGCGCCACCCATGCCACCCAGGCCTGCAGTGAGAACCCAGCGGCCTGTTAGATTGCCGTCGAAGTGTTGGCGGCCCGCTTCCACAAAGGTTTCGTAGGTGCCTTGGACAATGCCTTGAGAGCCGATGTAAATCCATGAGCCTGCAGTCATCTGGCCGTACATCATTAGGCCTTTGCGATCCAACTCGTTGAAGTGTTCCCAGTTGGCCCAGGCGGGGACCAGGTTGGAGTTGGCAATAAGTACCCGCGGGGCATCTTTATGGGTTTCAAATACGCCTACTGGCTTGCCAGATTGCACCAACAAGGTTTGCGTGTCTTCCAAGCGCTGCAGGGTCTCAACGATTTTGTCGTAGCACTCCCAGTCACGCGCAGCGCGGCCAATGCCACCGTATACCACCAAGTCCTCGGGGCGTTCAGCCACGTCAGGGTGGAGGTTGTTCATTAGCATGCGCAGCGGGGCTTCGGTCAGCCAGCTTTTGCAGCTGAGTTGGCTACCGGTAGGGGCAGCAATCTTGCGGGAAGCGTCGTGACGTTTATCGTTCGGTAACATGACCTGGTTCCTCTGGTTTGGCGGTTTTTGTTAGTTAATTAGTTATTGGCTAGTAATTGATTGATTTGTTAATTCAGGGCGCTAGGTGTCTAGCGCCAACTGAAAGACAATTCGTGCTGCCGCGCGGGCGGTACGGCTATCGATATCGTGATCGGGATTTAGCTCGGCGAGATCGGCTAAGCGCAGCTTGCCGCTGTCGCGGATGGTCTCAATCAGCGGTTCAATCAGCGCGAGTGAGACGCCGCGAGCGGCGGGGGCACTGACGCCAGGGGCTTCCCCTGCGGGCAGGACATCCAGATCGATGGTCAGATAGAGGTGATCGCAACGCACCATGAAGCGCTCCAGGTCGCGCCGGATGCACTCAAGCTGCGCCGGTTGGAAGTCCCGATCTTCACGAACCATGACGCCGAGTTGTGCTGCGCGACTAAACAGTGCGCGGGTATTGGCAGCGCGGCTTACGCCTAAGCAGGCGTAACGAAACGGCCAGCCGCGCTTAGCGCATTCATCAGCAATTTGCGTAAAGGGGGTGCCCGAAGAGCGCACATGAGAGGGATCGCGCAGATCGAAGTGGGCATCAAAATTGATAATGCCGATGCGTGGTGCTTTTTCACCGCTATCAGCGAGATGCTGGGCAAGCCCCAGCCAACTGCCATAGGCCACCTCATGGCCGCCGCCTAGCACAACGGGAAAGTGTTCAGCCTTAAGTAACGCTGCTAATCGATCGGCGAGGGCTTGTTGGGCGGTTTCTAGGGCATCGCCTTCGCAGCGTACATTTCCCGCATCATAGGCTGGGCCTGTGCGGTGCCACGCCAGCGGTGCCAGCGCTTTACGCAGTGCCGAAGGGCCTTGCGCAGCACCGGTACGCCCCTGGTTTCTGGCCACACCTGCATCGCTTTCAAAACCTAATAAAGCACAGCCCGGCGCTGCCGTTGGGCTGAGCGGTTGGATCTTTTGATGCCAGCGCTCACTGTTGGGTTCTGGGTCTGTTCGGCCCGTCCAGAGTGACATGTCGAGTTCAGTGGCAGTGGCTTTACTGTTAATGGCCATGGGTAAGCACCCCCTGGAACATGCGCTGACGAAGGCGTCCTGGTTGTACGGCGTAAGCGAGCTCGGCGGGTGCATCGATATCCCATACACAGAGGTCGGCTTCTGCACCTTCGTGGATGCGACCTTTGCCCGATAGGCCTAGCGCAGTTG
The DNA here is from genome assembly GCF_014897805.1 of Halomonas sp. 3F2F. Classification (NCBI taxonomy): domain Bacteria; kingdom Pseudomonadati; phylum Pseudomonadota; class Gammaproteobacteria; order Oceanospirillales; family Halomonadaceae; genus Halomonas; species Halomonas sp. 3F2F. The sequence continues at coordinate 211,324 of NZ_JABUZE010000130.1, read as the reverse complement.
CCCCATGGACTGTCATGCCCGCCAGTGCCTCTTGGGGAGTCAGGCGGAACAGCGTGCAGGCTAGGTTGAGCATTAGCGTGGGCATAAACAGTGGGGAGCTGCCGGGGTTGGCGTCGGTTGCCACCGCCATCGGGACGCCTGCGCTGCGCAGCGCCGCAATCGGCGGTTGTTGCGTTTCACGAAGGGTATGGAAAGCACCGGGCAGGATTACCGCCACACTACCGGCCTCATGCATGGCAGCGATGCCAGTGTCATCCAGGTACTCAATGTGGTCAGCAGATAGGGCTCCGTGGCGTGCGGCCATGGCCGTTCCGCCCAGGTTAGAGAGCTGTTCGGCGTGTGCCTTGATGGGTAGGCCGTGGGCCTCGGCGGCTGCAAACACTCGCTCGCACTGTTCCACCGAGAAGGCGATTTTTTCGCAGAACACATCAACCGCATCTGCCAGGCCTTCAGCCACTGCTGCGGGGATCATTTCCTGGCAGACAAGATCAATATAGCCGTCGCTGTCATCTTTGTATTCTGGGGGTAGGGCATGGGCGCCCAGCAGCGTCGTGACGACGTTGACTGGCAGCATCTTGCCGAGACGGCGCGCGACACGCAGCATCTTGAGTTCGTCTTTGACGGTAAGCCCGTAGCCAGACTTAATCTCTACGGTGGTAACGCCGTCAGCAATCAGTGCTTCAAGACGCGGTTTAGCGAGTCTTAGCAGCTCATCTTCGCTAGCCTCGCGCGTGGCACGAACGGTACTAAGTATGCCGCCACCGCGTTTAGCAATCTCTTCATAGCTAGCCCCTTCAAGCCGCGCTTCAAACTCTTCAGCCCGAGAACCGCCAAAGACAAGGTGGGTGTGGCAATCCACAAGACCAGGGGTCATCACACCGCCACTGCCCATCTCTGTGCAGTTATTGGCGAGTTGCTCGTCGAACTCACTCATGGGCGACAAGGCGATGATGTGTGCCCCTTCGGTAATAACGGCCATGCGGTCGGGCAATGTCCGCAAGCCATCGAAGACGCTGATATCGCGCCAGAGGCGACGATCCGTTGCATTCGGCATGAGGAGCTCCTTAAGAACCTTAATGTATATACAATTAAGATCAATAAGCGCTTCCTAGTCAATACGGTTAGTAGAGAAATGTCAGCTAGCGGTAAAGTGAAAAATGATTGTTTTTATATTTTTGTAATAAAATCAATTTTTTATTATTTTTTTGGTAAGGCTGATAATTTATTTGGTTAGACTAATGTCTATGTGTTTGTGAGGTTTTATGTATATACATTTGATGTGGGTAATAGACGTCAATGCCACGAAAAGAATTATGACGCTTGGCGATGCACCGAGGAGCGCAGTTTGTAGCGGTCGCCTGGGTGGAGTAGGCGGGCATAGCTGATGAGCTGCTCGCCTGACCACGTGCGCCGTACCATGCTCAGGCAGGGGGTGGCGGTATCAATAGCAAGCCAATCGGCAGTTTGCTGGTCGACAAGCACGGCTTCAACAGTGTGCTCTACGTCAGTAATCGGGCAGGCCGCTACCAATACTTCATTGGGTGTGTGCAGTGAAAAATCACTGGTTAAGTAGTTGGGTACCCAACGCGGGTTAACATAGCGGTTTTCAAGTTGAATAGGCGTGTCGTCTTCCAAATGCACCAGCAGCGTTTGAAACACGCGGCTACCCAGGCGAACGCCTAGCCGCAAAGCGACTTCGTCATCCGCTTCAATGGCTTCACATACCAGTACGTGATTACTGTAATGGTGTCCCCTGAAGCGCACTTCATCGGCAATGTTATAGACCTCGACCAGGGATGACTCTGCCTTGCGATCTGTCACGAAGGTGCCTAACCCAGGCTGGCGTGTTAGGTAGCCTTTTTGGACGAGATCACGAATCGCTTTATTAGCCGTCATTCGGCTTACCCCAAAATCTCGGGCAAGTTGCTCTTCGGGAGGGATCTGGTGGTGTGCTGGCCAGGCACCGCCCTGGATTTTCTCTAACAGGTGCTGCTGTATTTGCAGATAAAGTGGGGGAGCGCTGGTCATGAAATGCCTTTCAAATGAATCTAATGTCTAACTCTATCCAGTGTACCTTGTGCAAAGGCCCAGGGCATCCTGTTGCTGGTTGGGCGTGTATTATGTACGCGGATTTATTGGCGTTGCCTGATGCGTTTAGTAATCGTCAGCATCGATAAGAAAGCGCTTATTTTAGGAGTTATTTTGCGCCTAAACTATTCTGGAGCACTGCCAGAGCGCGTTGGTTTTTTATTATTACCGCGCTTTTCAATGATGGCATTTTTTTCTGCGGTAGAGCCGCTACGCATAGCCAATCGTATCAGTGGCCAAACGCTGTTTGAGTGGACGCTCTTTAGTCGTGATGGTGAGCCTGTCACCGCAAGCAATGGCATGACGCTATTAGTCGATCAGACCATGGGTGGTGGTCTCGACCTGCCATCGTTGGCTGTGTGTAGCGGCTTTGAGCCTGAAGATCATTTAAGCCGAGCGCTCATTTCATGGCTACATCGGCTTGATCAAGCCGGATGTGCCCTAGGTGGGTTAGACACCGGAGGGTTTATATTAGCCGCCGCTCAGTTATTGAAGGGTGAGCGGGTCACCTTGCATTGGGAGAGCTTGCCGGTCTTTCGTGAGCGTTTTCCAACGATTGAAACGACCGACGAGCTATTTGAGATCGGGGAGCGGCGTTTTTCCTGTGCGGGCGGTGCCGCAGCCATGGATATGGCCTTAGCCGTCATCGCCAGACGTCACGGGAGCAAATTAGCCGTCGATGTCTCGGAACAGCTTATTCATGAGCGGTTACGTAGCCGCAGCGACCAGCAACGGATGTCGTTAGCGCAGCGGTTAGGCACTCATAACCGGCGTTTAGTGGAAGCCGTTGCATTGATGGAAAGACATTTAGAGGAGCCTCTTGCTTTGGCTGAGATTGCACGCCGAAGCGGTGTGTCATCTCGTCAGCTGCAGCGGTTGTTTGAGGATCACCTTCATCAAACACCGCGCCAGTGGTATTTGTCACTTCGTTTGGCGCGGTCAAAGCGTTTGCTGATTGAAACTGATATGAGCGTACTCGCCATAGGGGTAGCCTGCGGCTTTAGCTCTAGTTCGAGCTTTGCCAGAGCGTTTCGTGCTTGCTTTGGCTGCTCACCGATAGAGGCACGCCAACAGGGCCGCTAACTGAGCGATGAACGACGCAGCTCTGTCGTTTTACGCGTAGATAATGTCGCTTTGTGTCGTTTCCATTGTTGTCTAGTCGTCAAACTTGGTGCGGTATATTGCCAAAAGAGGACATTATAATGAAGAACGCACTCGTTGGTTTTAAGGGTATGTCAGCACTTAGCGCCGCTGGGGTGGCAGCGCTTGCGTTGTCAGGGCCCGCCGCAGCCGACCTTGATGAAGTACGGTTTGGTGTTCCTCCCTGGCCAGGTGTCACCGTGAAATCTGAAGTAGCAGCGCAGTTGATGGAAGCGATGGGCTATCACACAAGTCAGCGTGACTTGGCCGTAAGCGTGATTCTTGAGGGGCTAGCGCGCAACGATGTGGACGTCTATCTGGGCGGCTGGTATCCGGTGCAAACCGATATGGTAGAGCCTCTGGTGGCTGATGATAAAATTGAAAAAGTGGTCTCCAATATCCAGGGGGCGAGCTCTGGTCTGGTGGTTCCTCAGTATGTTTATGATGCCGGTGTAACATCGGTGGCCGACCTGGACGCCTACCGTGACCGCTTTGGCGGTGAAGTTCAGGGCATCGAGGCGGGCACCGGGATTAATACCGCCATTCTGGCGGCTATTGATAATGACATTGCAGGTTTAGGAGATTGGCGTCTACGTGAAAGCTCCACCGCCGCTATGTTGGCGCAGGCAGAGCAAAAGATGGCGGATGAAGAGTGGGTGACCTTTGTTGGTTGGGAGCCCCACTGGATGAACGTCAGTTTCGACATAGCTTATCTGGATGATGCCGATCAGGCGGGCATTGCCCAAATTGAGAGCACTGTTTGGACTATCGTTCCGGCCAATATGGCTGAAGATGATCCCCAGCTGCATCGTTTTCTTTCACAGTATGTAGTGGATATTGAGGATCAAAACGCGTGGGTGCATGACTACAGCTATGAGGATCGTCCCGCCAACGAGGTAGCGTCTGAGTGGATTAGTGCTAATTTAGACACCGTAGAGACATGGCTGGATGGCGTGACGACTAAAGATGGGCAGCCAGCGATACAGGCGGTACGTTCGACTTACCAGTAACCAATATTTCGCGTTAACCGTTTGTTAAGCGCTTGGCAAAAATCTTGCCAAGCGCTTTGCATTTCAGGCAGGTTCGCGTGGGCATGTAGTGCCGCATGAACCATGTTTTTTGCACAGCGATAGCCTATCTGCATGCTGCTGTTCTGCCAGGACGCAATGGCTTTTTCAAGCGGTGCGGTTAAAGGGTCGTGCTCAACTGCAAGAACCTCAATCTGCATGTTTGGTGGAAATGTATCGACGTGGTTTTCAATCCATGGGCAGTAGCCAATGAGCGACAAAACATCGTGTCGGCTAAGTAACGGCGCATTGGCTCCCAGCGTCTGCTGATTTAGTTTGCCGACCGGCGGATAGATGAGTCCTAGCAGCACAGAATGATGCAGTAAGGGGGCTAAATCTATGGCTATGCGACCGCCAGCGCTGTCACCGACTACTGCAATGGGCTTTATGGCTTTAGCAACCTTGAAGCAGTCTTCTAGCATGTTGTGGTAGCTCGCCTCGGGCGCTAAGCGGTAGCTAATGCTGATAACGTGACGCTTTAGCTGCTCTGCTAGATTTGCTGCTACCCCATGGTGGCTGTCGATAGACCCCAGGGTAAACCCACCTCCATGAATGTATAGCACTTGGCCAAACTGAGCGGATGCAGGGATAAAGTGTCGGAGGACGATGCTTTCCCGCGCTTCGTCAGTGATTGTCATGCCTGACGGATTAGGTGGTGCAAACGTTTGGCATAGTTGGTCGTAGCGCTGTCGTGCTACTGCAGGAGAGCCATTTTCGATATCTTTTAAGCCCGCATCGAAGCGGGTTATAAAAGCGTTAATGTCCATTAGCGGCTCCACCAGTCAGTCGTTACTGCGTTGGTTTGATGCTGTCTCTCACTGACAATCAGGCGCTGCCGTTAAGCACGCCTGATGTCATCGGGATGGTTAGATCAACGCCTTCTGCGCTGTGCATCGAGCGTTTCGCGGAACAGCGAAATCAGCACACCAGCCGTCATCACTAGCACTACAACACTGAGTGGCAGGGCGGCTGCAATAAGGGCTGTTTGCAGCGCCGTAAGACCACCGGCAACCAGCAGTACCGCCGCCACTAAACCAATCACCACGCCCCAGAACACTCGGAAGCGTTTAGGCGGTTCATTATCACCTAACGATAAAATGGTGGTCAGCACTAACGTGCCGGAGTCTGAAGAGGTGACAAACCAGCTCATTAGCAGAAATACCATCATGGCGGAGAGTATCCAGCCAAATGTGCCGCTGCCGACAATGCCATCAGCCGTGGCAAACAGCGCTGAGGGTAGGTTCCAAGCGTTAACCAGCTCAATAATACCGGCGCTACCTGGGCCGTTCGTTGCATATAACTCCTGATACATGGCGTTGCCGCCAAAGATGATTAGCCAAACAAAAATGATCAGGGTAGGTACTAACAGAACGCCCAATACAAACTCGCGTAACGTACGGCCTTTAGAAATTCGCGCGATAAAAAGACCGACAAAGGGAGCCCAGGCTAGCCACCAGCCCCAGTAGAAGATTGTCCAACCTTGTTGCCAAGCGGCGGTTCCTTCCTCATCAGCGTACCAAAGTCCCATGGGAATAAAATTGATAGCGTAGTCGAGCATGGTTTCGCCGAATGCCATGATGAGCCACAGCGTGGGGCCTGCAATTAGGAAAATGCTCACGACCACTAGGGACACCCAGATATTCATCTCGGAAATAAGACGAATACCGCCGCGTACGCCGGATACGGCTGAGAGTATTGAGATAACTGAAATACCCGCGATAAGTATTAACTGGGTATTTAGCCCTGGGTCGACACCTATTAGCCGTTCTAAGCCAACGGCCATTTGGCTAACCCCAAGCCCCAGCGAAGTAGCGACGCCAAAGACGCAACCCAGCACCCCAAGGATATCAAACAGGTGGCCGATAGGGCCGAAGATGCGTTCACCGATAAAAGGATAAAGCGCCGAGCGCAGTGCTAGCGGCAACCCTTTTCGATAAGCAAAATACGCCAGCGACATACCGACAATCACATAGATGGCCCAGCCGTGAAGGCCCCAGTGAAAAACGGTGACGCGTAGCGCATCGATAGCGCGCTCGTGACCGATGGCGGCGGCACCGGCCATGTCGGCATGAGGATTGTTGGGATAGCCAAAGGCGCCAGTATCGTCAAGGTAGAACACGGGCTCAGCGACGCCAAAAAACAGGATGCCAATGCCGATACCTGCAGAGAAGAGCATCGAGAACCACGCAAAGTTGCTGAACTCTGGGCGGCTGTCGTCAGTGCCAAGCCTTACGCTTCCATAGCGGCTGAAGACAATGAAGGCGCAGACTGCTAGTAGCAGCATGACGGTAATTAGGTAATACCCGCTAAACGTGCTCTCAATCCAGGCGCGTGTTGCTCCGAACACGCTGCCCGCTGTATCTGAGCCAAGCCCGGTGAAAAGTACGAACAGCAGCACTAGGCCGCTAGCGGTTAGCGTCATTCCCTTGTGCATGCCTTGGAAGAAACCGCCTTGGGCGAGCTCTGTCACCATGTAGTCTGTACTGAGTTCGGCCTTGGGTGAGTTGTTATGCGAAGGCGGCGTGGGTCGGTGAGGGGAAGTTGGCGTAGCGATATGCTTGTCCTCTTGGGCCGGACGTCGGGCCGGCAATCCCGGTCAACCGTCCGTGCTGGCGGACGGTTCTCATTATTTTTTAGTGTTGCTTTGTTATGTGGTTTTGCCGTGTCGTTATCGCCGTATGGCAATAGTGCGGCCGGCCAGCTCTGGCCAGGCCGAAGGCTGAGCTTGGGGTAGAGCTGCAATGGCTTCTTCAACGGGGGCAGGGAAAGGCGCAGGGCGAGCGGTATTGATATCAATGCCCATCAGCATCTGCTCGCTGGTGGCAAGTAGGTTGCCTGTCTCATCCTGTAGCTTGAAGAAAGCATGCAGGCGTTTGGTATCGTGATCCAGCAGGGTCAGCTCCACGCAGAGTGGTTGCCCTTCGTGGGCCTCGCGGCGATAACAAAGATGCGTCTCAAGGGTGTAGATCGTGTAGCCGTAGCATGCTCGGCCTGCGCTATCTAAGCCGATATGCTCCATGAGTTCTTCTACCGCCAGTGAGAAGACCCGGGCATATTCGGCGTCGTTCATATGGCCGTTGTAGTCGACCCACTCTGAGGCAACGCGGCTTTGTAAAATAATCATTAGATACGTCCTTCCAAACCTTCGGCTTCAGGCCAATATTTTTGTACTAAGCCGAGCAGTTCCACCAGAAAGTCATCACGGCGGCGATCCAGCTCGGCCACTGAGCGACCAGCGGCTTGATGCTCGCAGCCTTCTACCACGCGATCAATAAGCTCGTTGGTAAGCTCGGGAGCTTCAAGCTTTGTCCACGGTAGTTTTAACGCCGGACCGAACTGTTCAAGCATGTGGCGCATCCCTGACTCGCCACCAGCCAAATGAAAGGTGAGAAAGGTGCCCATTAGTGACCAACGCAAACCACAGCCGTAGACGACGGCGGCATCTATCTCTTCGGTTGTCGCCACGCCATCATTGACTAGGTGCAGCGCCTCACGCCAGAGCGCTTCCATCAGGCGGTCAGCAATATGCCCCTCAATTTCCCGGCGCACGACCAGCGGGCGCATGGCGAGTGTTTGGTAGAGGGCCTGGGCACGCGCTAGCTCGTCAGACGTGGTGGCTTCCCCGCCCACCAGCTCTACGAGTGGCAGTAAATAAACGGGATTAAAGGGGTGTGCGACGATCACGCGGCCCGGTGCCCGTGTGCAGGCATGTTGCAAATCGGTGGGTTTGAAGCCGGATGTTGACGATCCGATCAAGATATCTGGAGCTGCTGCGGCATCCAGGGCGGCAAGCACCTCACGCTTCAGCGCGAGTCGCTCGGGTACGTTTTCCTGGATCAGGTCGGCACCTTCAACAGCGGCCTCAAGGCTTTCCACGAAGCGCAGCCGCTGGGGGCTGGCGCCCTCGGCTAGGCCCTGGCGCTGCAAAGATCCCCATGCATTCTCAACGAAGGCGCGAGTACGCAGTGGCGCATCAGGGGCTGGATCAAAGGCCACGACGTCCCAGCCCCGAGCCAGAGCGCGCGCGATCCAGCCATTGCCAATCACCCCTGTGCCTATAACCGATAGCTGTTGACTCATGCCTGACCTTCCGTGGTTAGTGCGTTGGAGTGGCTGCTATGCGGATCGCGCAAGTTGAGGTGCACGCGAGTTTCTGCGGGTGTCATCACTCGGCCTCCCAGGTTGTCGATGACAGTGGCGGCTTTCTCAACTAATTGCCCATTAGTCGCCATTACGCCCTTTTTAAGATAAAGATTATCTTCAAGACCGACGCGGGCATGGCCGCCTAGTAGAACCGCCTGAGCCACCATGGGCATCTGATGTCGACCGATGCCGAAGGCTGCCCACTGAGCGTTTTCTGGCAGTTTATTGCGCATGGTCAACATCGTTTCAGTATCGGCTTCAGCACCCCAGGGAATGCCTAAACAAAGCTGATAAAGAGGATCACCGTCAATCAGACCTTCCTGCTGTAATTGGCGTGCGAACCAAACGTGGCCCAGGTCGAAACATTCAAGCTCTGGCTTGACGCCAGCGGCCTGCACCAGGCGGGCGTGCTCGCGCAGCCAGTCGGCAGGGTTCACATAGACCATGTCGCCGAAGTTGAGGCTGCCGCAGTCTAGGGTGCAGAGTTCGGGTAAAAGCTCACCGACTGGTTCGTGGCGTTGGGCGGGCGTCTGAATATCCGTGCCGGGGCCGCCGCGAGTGGGGTCCTGGGCGTCAGGAATCCAATCACCGCCGCCGCCAGCGGTAATGTTCATGACAATATCCACGTTCGCTTCGCGTACGCGTTCCATTACTTCGCGGAAGTGAGCCAAGGAGTGGCTGATGCCGCCGGTTTCAGGGTCACGAACGTGGATATGCGCAACGCTGGCACCGGCTTTCGCTGCGGCAATACAGTCGTTAGCGATTTGTTTAGGTGTGATCGGCACATGTGGGTTTTTGCCGGTGGTATCGCCTGCGCCGGTAACAGCGCAAGTTAAAATAACGTTGCGGTTCATTGGCCGCTCCTTGAGAGTGGTTCTAAGTAACGTGCTTCAGTATGGCTAAATAGCGAGATAGAAATTGACACTAAGCGACGTTGGGTATGCGTAAAGCGTCGTTATTAATCAGTGGAGTTAATGCGATGCATCTTGAGGATTACCAAACGTTTGACGCTACTGGCCTTGCTGAGCTGATTCGCCGCCGAGAGGTAAGCCAAGCGGAGGTGTTCGATGCGGCAGTGGCTGCGATTGAAACGCTTAACCCCTCTCTTCATGCAGTGGTTCGAACACGCTTTGAAAAAGCGCAGCACGAGTGTAAGCAAGTGTTGGAAAACTCGGTGTTTGCGGGTGTCCCCACGCTAAGTAAAGACTTATTGATGGCACTAGCAGGCGAGCCGCTGGCGTTCGGAAGTGCATCGTTATCAGCGTGGTGCCCTAAGCAAGATTCGCTGCTTATTCAGCGTGCGCGGGCGGCTGGGTTAGTGGTGATGGGGCAAACGGCCACGCCGGAATTAGGGCTAATGGGGATTACAGAGCCTAAGGCATTTCCCCACCCGCAAAACCCATGTCGAGAGGGCTATTCCCCAGGCGGATCAAGCGGAGGTGCCGCAGCGGCGGTCGCTAGCGGAATGGTGCCTATTGCGCTGGCAGGCGATGGCGGTGGTTCTATCCGCATTCCTGCCAGTTATTGTGGTTTGTTCGGTTTTAAACCTTCCCGCGGGCGGGTGCCGTTAGCGCCTGCCCACGGCGAAGTCTGGCAGGGAGCGGTGGTCGAGCATGCCATCACTCGTAGCGTGCGTGATAGTGCAGCGTTGCTAGAACAGATTAACGGCATGGCGCCTTCTGGGCCTTACCCCGTTCCGCGGGAAACGGGCTATGTGGATGCCTTATCAGCCTCCTCTAAGCCGCTGCGCATCGCTGTGTCGCTGGGTAATTTTTTGAGTTACGGACTGGATACCCAATTAAGTACCGATGTGAAAATAGCGGTTGAGAAAGCCGCCAAGGCACTGGCCGACATGGGGCATGAGGTGGAGTGGTGTGAGCCACTGGTTGATGGCGATGCCTTGGCCGATAGTTACCTGACGCTCTACCTTGGCCATTTAGCCGCTGATCTTCAGTGGGTAAGCCAGCAAACCGGTGTGCCGGTGCATCGGTTAGCCATTGAGCCATCTACCCGCGCCGTTGGCAGGCTGGGCGCTAAGCTTTCGGCGAAAGCTTACGAGCTAGCCAAGCGCTATTGGCAAGAGGCTGCCGAGCAGATGAGCCAGTTTCACCTGCGTTATGACGCCCTGGTGTTGCCGGTAGCCGCGGATACTGCTCCCAAAATAGGCGAGCTTTATCCCTCTGCGGCTCGCGAGCGATTAATGTCTCTGTTAGCGGTTCCTGGCGCATCAGCGCTGGCATTAAAAGCAGGGGTGTTAAAGCATCTGGCGGTGGATGCGCTCAGCCGCACCCCGTTCACGCAACTGGCGAATCTTACTGGCCAGCCTGCTATGTCGGTACCTTTCCATGTGGCGGCCAATGGGTTGCCCGTTGGGGTGCAAGTGGTAGGGCGCCTGGGTGAGGATAAGCAACTGCTACAGCTGGCGGCGGATATGGAGCGGCATGGTGGTGGTGTGCTGGCCATGAAGTGCCTTTCAAATGAATCTAATGTCTAACCCTATCCAGCGTACCTTGTGCGAAGGCCCAGGCCATCCTGTTGCTGATGAGGTTACTGTTTTCCAGCGCTGGTTTTGATTTTTGGCGGTGTATCGGAAATTTTTTTCTCTTTGGTGCGCCATTTAATCTTCACTTCCACTTCCTGTTTATCGCCTTCATCGCTTGCCCGCAGGGAAACTTGCAATAGCTGTTGAGGTGAAAGCACTAGGTCATCGCCACTTTCCTGAAAGGCTAACTCGCCTTCTTTGATGGCATTTGCCAGAGTGACCAAAAGCGCTTGGGTTGACTGACGATCTAGTAGTGAGTCGTGGCTGAACTTAGTTTTTGACTTCATTTAGTTAGCTCCCGCCAGTTTTCCTTTGCGGTTGGGTTTGAACACTTTTGCCTGGGGGTAATCGCAGCTAAGGCCTATAACACCGCGTTTTTTATCAATGAGTGTTACTCCGACACCCTGGCCATCTAGCCCTTCATTTTTTCTGGAGTGAGCATCCAGAGTGATATCGGCTTCGATATGGATGAGACCGTTTTTAAGCGTTACTCGTTGCCCAAAGTGCTGGTTGATATGACCGTGAACTAGTACTTGAATACCCGCCCGGCGAGCAACGTTGGCGCCGTACGGAGTAAGGGGTAGGTCGACTTTGCGATATTTCGTTCTGAAGGTATTGGCGAGTGAGCCATAATAAAAGCTGAATAAATTTTGGCTCAACAGGTTCTTTTTGAAGGCTTGGTTGGCATGCTTTACGCCATGATTAGCGAGTAGTTCGGCCATCTTGTCGTCAAGACCAGCATGCAGGAACAGAAATGAGCCACGCTTCTTTACGAGCTGCATCCGGCGAAAAAACCAGCCAAACTCGCCTGATTCTTTTAGGAACAGCGAGCGGCATTTCATGGCAGCCGCGTAGACTTGCTGGAGTGATAGGTCGACTTTTGCGCAATGTGCCTCAAAACTCTGGGCTTTGCTCTCCATCTTGCTAATTTCACGATCGATACCTTCAGGGGTAAGAAAACCTGCGGCATAGAAAGGGAAGTTCTCGAACCATGCCTCGCTTGGGAAAAGGGCTTTACGGCATGCAGCCTCAGAAGGTATCTCTCTGTCCCATTGAGTATCGGCTAAGTACTGGTCGAAGACTTCTTTGAACAGTGGAACCACTTTCTTGCCCATGCGAACAAAGAGATGCTGGCTTCCGGCATCTGTCTCGCGTTTCAGGGATAGTAGCCCCATGAGCAAGCGTAAATCATGGTTGCCGGCAAGCAGGGTGATGTTCGCGTTAAGACGGTATAAGTGAGCTAAACTGCGTAGCATCGTCAGGTTGCTCGGCCCTTTGTCCAGGCAGTCTCCACCCACCACAATTTCCGCTTTTGTACCGAACTTAGTCAGCTCGTATTCACACGGGTGCGGTCCATCCCGCTCAATCACTCCTGCGGCAATTAATGAGGCCTCAAAAGCCTCGGCATCGGCGTGAGGGTCGGAGATAAATACGACAGGCTGCTTGGGCCAGGCAAAGCAACTTTTCCGTGAGCGCTTTAGAAAGGTGCTCAATGCATCATCATGGTTGACCGAGCTTTGGTCATTAGGCCATGGGACCCAATCTGTCGGCAGGCGCGCCAAGATAGCATCATGATACGGTTGCTTGCTTACCTTCGGAATAAAGTCCAACGCGGTCATCGTCGCCATCTTATAAGTTGCCACCTTTTAATCGATTGGGTCTGCCAAGTGCCGGTGCTTCCAGTTTCCATACAATCGGTTCCAGCCTTCCGCCTGTTGCTCAAAAACGACGGGGTGTCCGTAAAACATACTTAACCGCTTAATATCGCTGAAGGGTATTACATTTAAATGATAGCTAGCGTGACGTATGGATGCGCCATGGCCAACAACCAGCTGTAGTCGGTTATCCGTTGCGCATCGTGATGGTGTCTTTAAAAGTGCCGTTAAGTGCGCCGCGACTCGTTCGCCTGCCTCGATCAGGGATTCTGCACCCTCGAAAGGCAGCTTGAAGTGGCTGGCTGATTTCCAGCCTTCTGGTAAGGACGCTAGGCGAGGATCCTGGGCAACGATCCTTTCTATTTCCTTAACACTGAGGTTGGCCAGCGCTCCAACACTGCGTTCACAAAGGGCTGAGAAGCAGCGTGAGTAGGGGGGATCTGTAAAGAGTGTTGCTAGCTCTTCGCGGTAGATCTCAGCTGTTTGCCAGGCTCTTAACAGTGTCGAGGAGTGTATTTCGCTAGTCAGTTGGTAGCCTGACGTAGATAGCCACTCGCCGAATTGCCGAGCTTGCTGCCTAACGTCTGCTGCCCCTTTAGCGGTCAGCGGATAAGGCTGTAGGGCGCTAGGTGTGTCCGCCCGTTGTGCGTACTCACCATGCCTGATTAGAGCCAGTGCCACCATCAGAGAATGCCTTTGGCTTGCAGCAGTTCAATGGCACGCTCAAAGTCTATGCTGCCGGTAAGGCGCAGCACTTGAACGCCCCGTAAGTTATCGGCATAGGTCTCGACAGATTGAGTCTGTTCGGGAGGGAAACGGCCATCCGCCTGCTGAAAAAATGCCCCAGGGCTTTTGCGTAAACCCTCAAGTGCCTCTGGCGTTTTATCGCTATCCACACTGCTCAAACGTGTGGGTTCCAGTGAGCTTAAGGACCAGTCAAGGAGTACCAGATTACGTAGCTTTCCAGAAATAGCAGTTTTGTTCTCGCCGTAGGCGTTGGGGATCAGCACATCATATTTCTGCTCAAGATCCCACAGCTGACTTTTCGGCATGCGGTCCAACTTGGCGCACTCCTCGCTGGTAAGCAGCGCAACCAAGCGTTCAGAGTTAAGCAGCGTGCCTGGGTTAACGCGCGGATGTTTGGCGACACCGATAACGTTGACCTGACCCTCTTGTGGCTTAAACAAAATCCGATCATTAGAGAGAAAGCGCGCTTTTTCACTCTCTAGCGCTTTCAGCATTAATGTCGATTTGCCGCCACCTGAACTCGCGGCAATGGCGGTGGTACTGCCATTAATGTCAAAGGCTGATGCGTGGCCCAATAGGTAGCCGTCACGCTGATGATAATTAAGAAACTGATTGTTTATAAAATTGACTACTTGAGATCGATGTTGGGTTAAATCGCCAGTCGCAACCGGGTCGGTTAACGACTGGAATAGCACCATTCCCGTACGTACTTTATGTATCCAGCGTCCTTTCGGTGTATCCACATAGGCTTCTTTTAGGCCAAGAGAACTGCTTTTGTTGCGCTTAACGGGCATCCAATCGATCCCGCTGGTATCAAACTGCCTATCGAGCAGGAATATCCGCTGTTCAGCGTGAGGAGAGGACGTGTGAGGGGAGAGCGTGTGAGGAGAGGTACTTGCCGTCAAGCTGGCGTAGTACTGCTTAAGATAGTCCAGAATAGCTGGATTATCAGCCAGCACATGCAGTGTTAGTCCGTGGAACACCAACGGTAGCTCGTAGAGACAAGCAGCCTTAGCCAGCATTATTTGCTTCTCATCAAACAGGTGGGTCATTCGCCGGCCTCTACTTCAAGTTGGCTAAGAACATAATCACATAACTTTTCGCTGGCATCGATGCCACAGCCTTTTAACGCGCCGCTAAATCCGCCAAAGGCCGAAACCTCAAATACCACAGGGCCCTCATCGGTCAATGCAATATCTACGGTGGTAAAGCTTAGCGTGAAGCATGACTGGGCTTTTTGGCCAAGCTCAATCAGTTCCTGGCTTGGCTCATAGGCTTGATACTTTCCACCGCTGTGTATCGTTGTGTTCCATGCATCGCCACTGGCAACACGGGCATAGGTGCATAAATACTGGCCGCCCAGAAAGACCATGCCTAAGTCCTGACCACCTAAGTTAACGAATTTCTGTAGATAAAAAAGTCCATGTTTAGACTTAAACTTATTCAACTTTTGTGTGTTGGTCGCGACACCATCGGACGCTTTTAACACCACCATGCCTCGGGCTTTGGTCGAGTAGAGTGGTTTTAGGATTGCTGTTCCGAACACCTTGATGGCCTTTAATGCAGCCTCAATACTTTCTGTAACACGTGTTGATGGTAGAGCAATGCCGCCCGCGGCCAATGCGCCAGTGCCCTCAAGACGATTAATTAAACGCATTACCTCGCTTGGGCTGCTGAAGCAGCGCACTCCATCCGCTTCAAGGCTGTTAAGCATCCGTAAACGATCGTCTGCAGCAGGGGAGTACGTTTCGCTTATTTTTTTGATGATCACCCCGTCAAGCTCGTTGAGGACAATGTCTCGGTAGCGTAGCTTGCCTGTCTCTAGCTCTAGCACTACTTCAGACATATCGACGATGCAGCGGAAGCCGGTGTGCTTTTCCAAGTGATTTGCAAGAACTTCGGTTGACCACTTGCCAGGTATCCCGATAACTGCAATCCGCTTTTTAGTCATTAAAAATGTCCTCTAGGGGAAACCTGTAGTTCTCAAGTTCTTCAGGGTTCAGAAGTGTGATTGCTTCTAGCAGGTAGCTCGCTCTTAGCGCGAGTCGGTTGGCAAAGCTTTTGTCATATATAAAGCGCGTGGATGTCGCAAAGGAGCGCCCTAATGCAATGGCTAGACGCGCATCAAAACTTGTATCTTTATTGTCTTTGGCAAATCGACACGCAAATTGATATAGCTGTCGGATCAATGCCATTAACTCGGCCCGTGGGGAAACATCCATAATGGGCAGCCGATAAATGGATGCCATGAGTACTGATAAGTCCTGAACATAGTCAGAGTAAGAGGCTCGGTGCAGATCGATAAAATAGATACGGTCTTTGAATTCGTCATAAATAATGTTGTCGACGTTGAAGTCACCGTGGATCAGGACTGAAAACGGTGCCCGGATGTGCTGCTCAAGGTTTTCAACGTGATCGATCAACTGGTCAAAGCTTGGCCGAGACAGTCCACAAATTAGCTGGCCCGTACTAAGCAGACTGGGGTGAGTGTGGCGGGTTTCCGGCATCCGTTTACGCAACTGCTGCATATACTCGGGCTGAGCAGATTCGTTGGTACGTGACGTCTTCCAGATTTTCCTCAACGTCCGCTGGAGTGTGCGGGTAAGTTGCTTGGCCGATTTCCACTGGCCGTTTAACAGCAGCGATTCAAGCGTCCGGCCGGGGAGGTGTTCGATCACCATCGAACCCAGCTCATCTCCCTGCTCGACATGATGCGAGAGCACCGTGGGCGCCACCTTGGGGTAGATCCGCTTCCATTGGTCTACCCCGTAAAGCTCTTCAATTACTTTCTGAC
Source organism: Halomonas sp. 3F2F (assembly GCF_014897805.1). NCBI lineage: Bacteria > Pseudomonadati > Pseudomonadota > Gammaproteobacteria > Oceanospirillales > Halomonadaceae > Halomonas > Halomonas sp. 3F2F. The sequence continues at coordinate 195,148 of NZ_JABUZE010000130.1, read as the reverse complement.
TTTCCCCCTCTTTGTAGACTGCCATCATTTTGCCAGAGGTGGCGTGCTCGGCTTTAAGGGTAGCGATGGTGCTGCCGCTGCGGGTAAGCGCCAGCCGCTCAACGGTAAAATCGTCACTCTGGGCGGTCATTACGTGAGCGGCGTTTTGCAGCTGCTTGTAGTTTTGTAAGCGTACGGCGGGGCCAAAGTTAGCGGAGAGTAGGGCGTCGGCAAGCTCCGAAAGTAGATGAATCATGCGGTGAAGTTGAAAATCCACTACGGCGTTGTTACGCATGCCCGAAGCGCCAGGCTCGAAAGCAGCGGTTAAGCGGGCGGTTATTTTGGGAATTCGGTGACCGACTTTCAGGCCTTGTCGAGTGTTTGCATCATCGACATTAATCATCACCAACTTCAATGATTTACCTATCGATCGAATCAGCTTGGCATACTCTTTACGTGACTTGTCTGGGAGCTGTTTCAGAGCATTGATAGCGGTAAACTCTTGGCAGGCCTGCCCCAGTTGGTCAAGCAATCTTGCCAAGCGCTCAAGCGACTTGGATTGTTGAAAACCTGCACCGTCGACTTTACGTCGATGTACATCAACCGCTACGGCAAGTTCAACTTTCTCCAGTAGCGTGTTCCGGTAACCCTTGCGATTAATTAGGCGTCGCGCAGTAGAGCCACTTGGCTGAGTCACATAAACTTCAACTAACTCGAAGTGATTTTCGACTTCGAATCGTAGAAAATAAAAATGCTCTAGAATTGATGCGTTGATAGACTGCCTCACCGTAAAAAGTGTCAATCAAGGGGGGATTACTATAAGTAACTGTGCCATTTTTTATGTTACGTTTTCGTTACAATTCAAAGGGTTGTATGAAGAAAAATCGCTTTACTTGTGCTCATGTTAATATGCCCCGAGAGCTTTCTCAGGGGCAGGATTTGCGTCTTGCCAGATACCGTAAAACGCCGGAACTAGGGCCAAAAATACTTTTTTTCAGCGGTGGTTCGGCACTCAGGCACTTCTCTGAGGTACTGACAGACTACACGCATAACTCGATTCATCTTGTGACCCCTTTTGACTCTGGTGGCAGCTCCGCCGAATTGCGTCGAGCTTTTGCGATGCCTGCCGTTGGAGACTTGCGAGCTCGGTTACTTTCATTGGCTGACGATTCGGTGACTGGCCATCCTGACGTTGCTGCACTGTTTTCGCATCGTCTGACGGCTAATGAGCTGAAAGAAAGCGAAGAGAAGGCCGTGCTGGAGCAAAGCCTACAGGCACTGGTGAGCGCTAAGCATCCACTGCTCAAGGCGATTGCAGAGCCTATGCGGTCGCTGATTCAGAGTTATATCACTGCGTTTTATAAACACATGCCACAGGATTTTGACCTCGCTGGGGCCAGCGTGGGGAACTTGATCTTGACCGGTGGCTACCTTATTCACAATCGCTCACTGGACCCGATTGCTTTTCTATTTGGTCAGCTCATCAAAACACGCGGCACTGTTCGCACAACAACTGACGCTGACCTTCAGCTAGAGGTGTTGTTAGAGAATGGCCAGACAATTATCGGGCAGCATTGCTTTACCGGCAAAGAAACAGCAAAAATTGATTCACCCATTAAATCGATAAAACTATCGGGGGAAGCGGATGATATCGATACTTTGGATGTCTCCAAAGTTTGTAAAGAAACTCGCTTACTCATCGACTCTGCTGAGCTGCTGGTTTTTCCACCGGGTAGTCTTTACAGCAGCATTATTGCCAATTTACTCCCCAAAGGCGTGACCAAAGCATTGGCTAAAAATCCAGCGCCGAGGGTGTATGTGCCTAGTTTGGGAACCGATCTTGAAACGTTTGGGATGACGTTGGTTGACCAGATTAGAATGCTCAATCACCACTTGTCACTCAAACCAGTGCCATTCAAGTCTATGTCATTCAAACCTCAAACGAGGTCGCCAGAACGACCCTTAATAGACTTTCTGCTGTTTGATTCGCAGTTACTGAGTGTTTCAACTGAGCAGATGGAAATCATCAGTAAGCAGATGGGTATTCAAATTATCGATACGGATCTTGCAGCGGATAACGCTGATATAGACCGTTACGATGACGTTAAGTTAGCAGAAGCCCTACTTGGGCTTACCTAATCCCCCGCTAAATCCAAAACAGTGTTGAACCCGCCAGAGACTTCCCCGGATTGTCTCGACTCGTAAGGATGCCCAATGGATTATCGATCGCGTGCCCAGCCCCGCCAATGGGTTATAAAAGCCCCACTGAGGTAATTCATCAGCGGGGCTTTTTGGCGCACTACTGGCTAATAATTAGCGAGATGCAGCGGGCACTTCATCACTGGTGAGTGTTGGCTCGGGCACTTGCTCCATTCGCTGGCGCTCTTGGTCAAGAATCGCTAGCGCCTGCTCCGGGGTAACGCGGGAAGCGGGTGTCACTAGACTTACCATCACGCCTGCTACCAGTGCTACAAGCACCGCAGGAATGCTTGGGTTACCCCAGAAGGCTGTCCAGTCGCTATTGGCGATAATCGTTAAAGAAGTCACCGACGCGCAAATTAGCGTGGCGATCGCGCCCTGCCAGTTGTAGCGGGGCCAGAAGCGACCGAGCATGGCACTCACAAACAGTCCTGACAGAATTGTCGAGATCATACGGGTGATGTAGGTGATGACATTATCCGAGGCTAGTGCGAACAGCAGTGCCAGACCAATGGTTGCTACGAGTGCAATACGTGAGAAGCGCACAACATTTCGTGCGGAGGGCGTGCGGCCCGTTGCCAGCACATACAGATCGCGAATCAGCGTGGAAACGCCGGCAATCGCATCGGAGCTTGCACTCGACATGGTGGCGGAGAGGCCTGCTACCAACAGCAGTAAGCCCAGCCCAAGTGGCATGATTTCAGTGGCTAGAAAAGGGAAGGCGTAGTTGCTGTTTTCGAGCCCAGGGTTAAGCGCGTGGGTGGCCATACCGATAATCGCGGGAATGATCGAAAAGCCCAAGTAAAGAACGCCGGTGATTAAGAACGAGCGGCGTACCGAGCCCACTGATTTACCTGAATAGATGCGCTGACGAAAAGAGGGTGTTGCCAGTACGCCGATAGCAATAACGGCGGCAAGCGATAGCGCCGGTAGTCCGCCAATCTGACCAATGCCTAGAAAGCTAGCGGCGCCCGCATCCATACCTGCTGTAAGACCTGAGAAGCCGCCAACCTCGATCAGTGCCAATATTGCCATCAAGATAAAGCCCGCGAACAGTACGACCGCTTGAATAGTGTCAGTCCAGATAACTGCGAAATAACCGCCGACCACGCAGTAAATGCCGAAGCCCAGAGCAACCAGAATACGCGCAGTCGTTAGATCAATACCCGCCATCCAAGAGAGGTAAAGGCCACCGCCAAGAATATGGGCGCCCAGCCAGCCTATACAGGCAATATAGATAAGTAGCGCGACCACATTGCGCACCAACCGGTTGGCGCCGACGTAATAGGCGAGTTCCTCGCTCATAGTCATAAAACGCAGCTTACGAACGGGGGCAAAACACACGGCGAGTAGTAAAACTCCAATTGCGCCGCCAATGCCATATAAAGCGCCTGCCCAGCCGTTGGCATAACCGAACCCAACGGCACCCATGCTTGAACCAGTACCTACCATGGTGGCAACCGTGGTGCCGACGGTAAGAAAGAGCGGTACGCTTCTCCCGCCGAGCAAGAAGTCGTCACCGCTGCTGCGTTTGTGTCTTGAAATCCACCAGCCAAACACAATCATGGCGACGATGTAGAGCACAAAGGTGGTAAGGAATAGTTGGCTGTTCATGTTAACCTCTTATCGTTGTTGATCCGGCCGTTGCCGCGGCCGGAGGTAGGCAATGGAAGCGATTACCGCAGGGCTTTTATCTGAATCACGCGGTAATCTGGCGCTGTGCCCTTGCCGGGGTACGGCGCTTTTTTTGTGGTAGTTATTTTTAGGTGTTTAGGCGCGATCAGCGCGGAAGCACTTCACGTCAACCTCAACTTTGCAATCCACCACCAAGTCTTGAACGCTGCAGATGCGTGCCGGTGGGTTGTCGCCAAAGACCTCCTTAAACACTTTGTTGAAAGAGCTGAAATAGCGCGCATCGGTGAGCACGGTGGTGACATGTACGACATCTTCAACGCCGTAACCAGCTTCATGCATAATGGCCAGGCAGTTGTTGAAGGCGAGGCGAGTCTGCTCAACAATGCCGCCTTCAACGACTTCGCCATCGGTCATGGGAGTTTGGCCGGAGACGTATAGCCAGCCACCTGCCTCTACAGCGCGGGCAAAGGGCAGCTTCTGACCGCCGGTGCCTACGCCGCCTTCGGTGCCGTATCGTGTAATGCTCATGAGGTTTGCTCCTAGTTGGGGTGAAAGGTGGGAATTGATTGCAAAATGCGCTCTGTTCTGCGCAGCATCCTGCCTGCGCGTTGGTCTGAAATTGTGCCCTGGTGATAGGCGATTTTGCCGTTCACTATGACCATTTCGATGCCTCTAGCGGCCGCAATAGGGGTCTCGTAATTGGCTGTATCTTCAAGAGTTTTCAGATCAAAAAGGGTGAGGTCTGCGTAGGCGCCTATGCGGATCACGCCACGATCTGTTAAGCCAAAATTAGCTGCCGAAAGGCTGGTCATTTTGCGCACCGCTTCGGCTAGCGGCATTAGCTTTAAATCGCGGCTGTAGTGAGCTAGTACACGCGGAAATGCACCCCAAAGACGCGGGTGAGGGTGCGGGTCGTTCGGTAAACCATCGGAACCGACCATGGAGAGCGGATGCGCTAACACTTGCTGCATATCCGCTTCACTCATGTTGTGGTAAACCGCCCCCGCTGGCTGTAGCTGTTTGGCAGCGTCTAAAAGAGATACTCCCCACTCGGCGGCGATCTCTTTAAGTGGGCGGCGCGCCTGCTCTGGGTGCGGTGTCGACCAGGTAATGGTGATCTCAATCTCATCTGTCACTTGGCCGAGATCGAGGGTGGAGGAGCCAGCGGTGTAGGGGTAGCAGTCGCAGTGAGCATGCTGATGTTGGGCGGCTGCCTCTAATTTACCCAACGCCTTACCCGCGCCTCCCCAATTACCCGCGCCGGCGCATTTTAGGTGCGAGATCACCAGGGGCACCTGGCCACTGCGAGCAGTGGCAAATGCTTCGTCCATGGCATCTAGCAGACCCGCAAACTCATCACGAAGATGGGTGGTATAGACGCCGCCTGATTTCCCGACGGCGGCCACCAGGGGAGCCATTTCGGTGGTCGGCGCGTGTATCGCGTTGCGGTAGGCAAGCCCCGAACTAAGCCCTAATGCACCTTCATCTAGCGCTTGGCTTAGCAACGCTTCCATGTTGGCAATTTCTTCTCGATTCGCAGGCCGGGCAAAGCTATCCATCACCTGGCTGCGTAGACTGGTATGCCCCACCAAGGCGGCGACGTTAATACTGGGTGCGGCAGCGTCCACGGCGTTGGCATAGGCGCTGAAGCTTGGGTAGCGAAAGTCTTCTAGCTTGCCCAATAAATTCATGGGGTCGGGAACTTCGCTAGCGAGCGTCACGGGGCTGGCGCTGATTCCACAGTTACCCACCACCACCGTCGTTACTCCTTGTGTCAGCTTTGGCAGCATTTCGGGAGTACGAATAACATTGGTGTCGTCGTGAGTGTGGACGTCAATAAAGCCAGGAGCCAGATAGCGCTCTTGGGCGTCAATAATGGTTGTGGCGGTGGCGTAGGGCATGTCGCCAATGGCGCAGATACGTTCGCCTTGAATAGCCACATCGGCACGAAAATGGGCTGCGCCGGAGCCATCCAATACGTTGGCGTTACGAATCAGCAGGTCGTAAACCATCTTAATCTCCTAGTGGCTGGCGGTTGTCGCCACCGCGATGGTCATCGAGGCTAAGTTTGAGACGGCGTAATTTAGTTCGTGAACGCTCACGGTGGCGCATGGCAAGTTCAAGCGCTAACACGTCGATGACCGCCAGCATGGCGTAGCGGGAAGCTGAAGGGTGATAGATGAAGTCGGTTTCCCGAGAAGTAATCGGTAGCACAATGTCGGATGTTTCGGCTAAAGGAGAATTCAGAGCGGTGATGGCAATCACTTTTGCGCCGTACTGCTTGGCAATTTGTGCAGACTCCACCATCTCCGGGGTGTAGCCAGTGACTGATAGCACAACGACGACGTCATTCGGCTCTAGGGTTGACGCTACCATGCGGGGCAAGAGTGCTTGAGGGTAAGCGCAGATCGCATAGCCCAGTCTAACTAAACGGAACTGAAACTCTTGGCAGAGAATGCTGGAACCGCCTCCTGCGCCAAATACCAATATCTGGCGCGCTTGATCCAGCAGTTCAACCGCGCCTGCTACATCGGCCTGGGCGAGTAGATCACGGTTAAGCGCCAAGGTTTGCGTGGCAATGTCATACACCACGCTTGAACTGTCTTCGGGGGTCGCTTCTTGTATAAAACGACGACCTGCTGCTAAAGCGCGTGTTAAGCGCGTTTTTAAGTCGCGCACATTCGTGCAGCCGATAGCGCGGGCAAATCGGGTGACGCTGGCATCACTTACTCCTGCGCGCTGGGCGATGTCACCGATGCTTGCTTCGGTGACAAACTCGATGTCAGCAAATATCAGCTCGGCGACTTTCTTTTCAGCTTCGCGCAGGGCAGCAAAGTCAGTGGTAATACGTGACAAGATGTCGATTTCTTGGCTCACCGTGGACTCCTAGGGGTTGCCTGATTTAGAAAGTATGTTAGTTTCTAACCTGAAGTCAATGGTTGTGAAAATATCTAACATTGATGTGTTTCATTAAACAGAAAACTAAACAGGAAGTGGGCGAATGCAGACAATGCCATTAGTAATGGATAAAGGCGGTGTGGAATTGGGATCAAACCTTCTATCAGGTGTCAGCCTGCCTGCTGCCGTGGTGCATGAAAGCCCACTGGCTCATAACGTAGCCTGGATGCAACGATTCGCCGAGGCTCATGGCGCTCACCTGGCGCCCCATGGCAAAACCACCATGACGCCCGCGCTTTTCCAGCGACAGCTCCAGGCGGGGGCGTGGGGTATCACACTTGCCACTGCACCCCAGTGTCGTGCGGCCTTCACCAATGGTGTCACTCGGATATTGATGGCGAACCAACTGGTTGGTCAGGCCAATATGTCCATCATCGCCAGCCTGATTGAGCAGGGCGCGACGTTTTACTGTGTGGTCGATAGTCAGGAAAACGTGCGTCAGCTCGGACGTTTCTTTGCGGAGCGTGATTTGAATTTGGCGCTACTGATTGAGGTGGGGGTCACCGGAGGTCGTTGTGGCTGCCGCAATAAGCAGCAGATTCTTTCTCTGGCAGAGGCAATTGCTGATGAGCCTGCGCTTTCACTAGTGGGGTTGGAAGGCTATGAAGGGGTGGTTCACGGGGATAACCCCGAAGCGGGTATTCGTGCTTATGCTCAATATCTGGTGGATGTAGCGGTAGAGCTTGAAGCGGCTGGCCGCTTTGCGCAAGAAAACCCGATCGTAACGGCCTCAGGTTCTGCTTGGTATGACGTGATTGCAGAAGTCTTTGAGGGCGCACCGCTGCAGGGGCGATTTACGCCTGTGCTACGGCCTGGGTGTTATGTCGTCCACGACCATGGGCTTTATCGTGAAGCACAGTCAGCGGTATTAGACCGCCGACCGGATTTACAGCAGGGGCTTGAGCCTGCTCTGGAAGTGTTTGCCCAGGTGCAGTCGCTTCCCGAACCTGGGCTTGCCATTGTGGCGCTTGGGAAGCGTGATATTGGTCATGACCAGTTACCTATTGCCCTGCGTCGTTTCCGGGAAGCAGGTAGCGCCTCGCAGCCATTGCCTGTGGCTGGTTGGGAAGTGACGAAAATTATGGATCAGCACGCTTTTGTGCACCTTCCCGAAGAGGCTCAGGATGTCGAGGTCGGTGATATCGTCGCATTTGGCGCCTCTCATCCCTGTTTAACCTTCGATAAATGGCGCCAACTGCTGTTAGTGGATGACCAGTTAAACGTTAAAGAGCGTTTGGCTACCTACTTTTAAAAGAGACTCTATGATCGCTCGCCGCGACGTCGCTTACGCGGCTAAGCGCGCAATAGCGGCGGGCAGTTCATGGGCGTGTTGAATACCAATGGCACCCTCGGGGGTAACTTCCTCGTTAGGGAAGTGGTTGAGGTGAATGACGTGCATGCCTGCTGCCAACCCCGCTTCCACTCCCACCGCCGCATCATCAATCACCACGCATTGTTGGGGGGAGTGGCCCATTGCGGCGGCGGCTTGGCGATAAAGTTCAGGGTTGGGTTTCCAGACGTTTAAGGTATAGGCGCTAAACAGCTTGTCGCCAAAATGGTGGCCTAGCTCGGTGCTTTCCAGCGCACAACGAATTTTGGGTTCGGGGCCATTAGACACCACGGCTTTGGGGTGGCTGCTTAACTGCTCCAATGCGGCAGCCATACCCGGTATTGCCACCAGCTCAGCACGCATGCGGGTTTCCATACGTGTCCGCATGTCTGCCTCAAGCTGAGAAAGCTTGCTGTTTTCCAATGTCTGAAAACGACGTTCCAGCGTTTGGACGATTGTCAGGAAACGTACCCCGCGAAATTCATCCATATATTGCTGTGCTGAGAAGGGTAGGTGAAATTCGGGAAGTATTTCACCCATCACCTCGGCAAGCAGTACTTCGCTATCCACTAGGGTGCCATCGCAGTCGAACAGTAAGCAGAGCGGTGTAGACGTGGTGTTAACAGTACTCATCGATATGCTTCCTCGTTGACCAGGCTGATAGGGCGTTCACCCTGAAGTGCCAAGCAAATATTATCCACCGCCCGCTGGGCCATGGCGTCGCGGGTTTCATGGGTGGCAGAGCCGATATGCGGCAGTGCGACCACATTGGGCATCTTCGCTAGCGGTGACGAGGAGGGGAGCGGCTCCTGCTCAAATACATCCAGCCCGGCTGCTTGGATAGCGCCGTTTTTCAAGGCATCTATTAACGCATTTTCGTCGACGACTTTGCCGCGAGCGATATTGATGAAGATGGCGGAGGGCTTCATCAGCGCGAACTCATTCGCACCAAGCAAATGTTCGGTGTCGGCGGTGAGTGGCACGGTAACACAGACGAAATCGGCCTCGGCCAACAGCTCGTTGAGTTCGCGGCGCTGCGCACCCAGCTCCTTTTCAAGGGCAGGTTTGTGCGATGCATTGGAGTAAAGCACCCGCATCCCAAAACCCAAAGCTCCGCGCCTGGCGACAGCCTGACCAATACGTCCAAATCCCACCATGCCGAGGGTTTTACCATGCACATCGTTACCAAATAGTGCAGGGCCAATACTGGCCTGCCATTTGTCTGCTTTGACCCACTCGGCTAATTCAACTACCCGGCGCGCCGTGGCCATGATCAGAGCAAAACCAGTATCGGCGGTGGTTTCGGTAAGCACATCAGGCGTGTTACACAGCATAATGCCGCGCTGGGTCAGTTCATCAACGGGGATGTTGTCATAGCCAACAGAGACGGTCGCGATGACTTTCAAGTTGGGCGCTGCGTCCAGCAACTGAGGGGTGATCGCCAAGCCGGAGCCGATAATGCCATGCGCTTGCGCTAGGTTGGAAAGCACGTCTTGTTGAGTGAGGTCTAATGGTTTGGATAGCCCAACTAACTGGGCGTGCTGTTCAAGTTCCGCCCATTGAGATGAGCTGAGCCGCCCTAGTACGATGACGCTCTTTTTCATGCTGCCTCCTGTCGCTTGGATGGTGTTTGCGAATGCTAGTGGCTTAGCGTTGTTCTAGTGCCTGTAGCTGTTGGCGACTAGGTAAGCCTTCCATGTCGCCCACTACTTGAACGGCCTGGGCGCCCACCAAGTTGCCGCGGTTCAATGCCTGCTGAGGCGTAAGACCATCTAATAAGGCGCTAATCGCGCCCACTGCGAAGCCATCGCCTGCGCCAACGGTATCGACTACTTCAGCGACTGGTTGACCAGGAACCAAACAACTTTCCAGTGAGCCGTTGATGTTGCCGCGATAGTAGCTACCTTCTGGACCCAGTTTAATAATGACAGCCTTAACACCGCGCGCCAGATAGAAGTCGGCAATTGCTTCAGGCGATTCGCAGCCAGTCAGCAAGCGCCCTTCGGCCAGCCCTGGCAATACCCAATCGGCACGGCTGGCAAGTTCATTTAAGGTAGTGCGCATGACGTTCTCGTTGGGCCAAAGTGACGGACGCAGATTGGGGTCAAAGGAAATACTCGCACCATGAGCACGCGCCTGTTTCATCAAATGGCGGGTAAGCTGGCAAGCGCTTTCAGATAAGGCTGGGGTAATGCCTGTTGCGTGTAGGTGGGTAAGTGCCTGAAAGTCGACATTCTTAGCATCCTCAATAGAGAGGTGGCTCGCGGCACTGCCTTGTCTGAAATATTCAACTCGCGGGTCAGCGCCGTTCTGTGCACGCTCTTTAAAGAGCAGTCCTGTGGGGCGCTGTGAGTCAGTGTGAATATGCTGGCTATCGATACGCTCAGCTTCCAGTGCTTTGCGAATAAATTGGCCGAAACTGTCATTGCCCACTCGGCTTAGCCAGCTTACCTGAAAGCCCAGCCTGGAGAGGCCTATCGCGACATTATTATCGGCACCCGCCAAACGGCGCTGAAAGTGCTCAATGTTTGCAAGAGGGCCGGGGGCATCGGCGACAAACATGGCCATGGCTTCGCCGAAGGTCAGTATTTTGGGTGCAGAATCAGACTGTGTCATAGGGCGTCTCACTCGTTTTGCTGCTGATTGGGAACGATACCATTTCGAGGTGTCAGTTGTACGGCGTCTCGCAACGCTGCAGGTAAGGGCTATCCTGAGGGGGTAGTGCTACCCCGGGCAATTAGCGTTGGTGAGTGTCGGGCTTGCACGGCGAGCTTACCTGCGTGCTGGGGAAGCTGATTAAGCAGGCAGGCAACTGCGGCTTGACCAATCGCATCGGTTGGCTGGGCAAGGGTGGTGATGCCTGGCGACACGAGTTCACACCACTCCAACTCATCAATGCCTAGTAAACCGATTGAGCCCATCGTGAGGCCAAGGTGCTGAAAGCCGCGCACCATCGCGAGCGTTACGTTGCCGTTGGCGCACAATACTGCCTTGGGAGCGCTGGCAGGCCGCCGGGTAAACTCGCTTAATGTTGGCAGGGCTGAATGTTCATCTAGGCTGCTTAGCACTAGCGTCTGGTTGTCCAGGCCTAGGGTTTTTACTTGCTGCTTAAATCGTTTCAGCCGTTCTTGGCGAGCGCTGGCATGTTCAGGTGCTTCACTTACATAAAGCACTGAGCGATAGCCTTGTTGCACTAAGTGATCCAGTGCCATATCAATCGCTTGGGTGTTATCGAGCCCAATAACCTCGGCATCGAGTTGGCGAATTTCGCGATCAAGCAGCACCAGCGGAATACCGCTGTGCATTAATGCTTGCAACTGAGATTCAGGTTGCCCCGCCGCATTGATGATTAGTCCTTCCACTTGGTAGGCGGCCAGCGACGCTAGTTGCGTTTGTTCTTGCTCTGGGTCGTTATCGGTATTGCATACGATCAGCGAATAGCCGTGGGCTCGAGCGGCCTGCTCCACGCCATGCACAGCGGCAACCGAAAAAGGGTTACGTATATCAGCCACTAGCATACCCAGCAGCCGTGAGCCTCCGCCTTTTAGGCCACGCGCCATGAGATTGGGTTGATAGCCCAATGTGTTAGCTGCCTGCTCAATTTGTGACTGGAGCTTGGGGGTTAGCCGTTCGCGTTCTGAACCGAAATAACGTGAGACGCTGGTTTTGGATGTACCCGCTAATTTGGCAACTTCGATGAGGGTGGCCCGAGGTGACGGCATAAGTGGCGTGTTTCTTAAATAAATGGGAACGTTCCCAAATTAGCTGTTTTCGATCCGAAAGACAATACTCGTGGTATGGCTTGGCATCGACAATTAGCCCCCGTTGTCTTCACTATCGGAGCAAGCCTTCTGCTCTCAGGCAGGTTAAACTACGCGACTTTGAGTCAACGCTTGGCGCCATGCATGCATCCTCTTGATACATCAACAAGTCATATTTCAAACAGCCATATTGCAAAAGGCTATGAGCTAACCCAAGCGGGAGATCGCTATTTCGATGGCTTGGTCGATAAGTTCTCTCGTTCGCTTTACCAAGCGCCCCGTGGCGAGCTGCGGCTGGCGATGCTGGATTATTTGCTGCCGCAAATGCTGCGCCTGACAGCACAGCCAGTACTTGATGTTGGTGGTGGTTTAGGACAGCTCTCGGGCTGGTTTGCTCAGCGTGGGCACGCGGTCACCATGGCAGAGCCTTCCCAGGATATGTTGGCCCATGCAAATGCATGGCATGACGAGCGATGTGCTGCAGATGCTTGGCCACCAGAACAGCTGCGCTATCTTGCCGCGCCACTTCAGTCGCTGCCGCAGCAAGCGCCTGGGCCGTGGCCGCTTATTACCTGCCACGCTGTGCTTGAGTGGTTAGGAGAGCCTGAGCAGGCTGTGCAAACGCTGGCGAGTCTGCTTGCCCCCGGCGGGCAGTTAAGTTTGATGGTGTTTAACCGCGATGCGTTGCGTTTTTCCAACGTCATCAAAGGTAACTTACAAAAAGCGCTTAGCGACCAGCTTGAGGGCAAAGGTAAGCGACAGCGGTTAACGCCTATCTCACCGGTCACCCACGACGAAGTGTGCCAGTGGGCAGCGAATAACGGCCTGCGCATGGATTCCGTTGCCGGGATACGAATTTTTCAGGACTATTTACGCCATCCCTCTGCGGAAGAGAGCGAGCAGGCAACGCTGCTGGCGCTCGAAAAGCAGTATTGCCGCCAAGATCCTCACTGGCGGCTAGGTCGCTATTTACTTTACACCTTCACCAAACCCGAGGCCGATGTATGAGCGCTCAACTGCCTGCTTGCCAACTCCTTGAACGTTTCTATGGCCAAGCGGCTAACTTATGGCCCGTTGCGCCGCCTGCTGATGCTTGGTTGCAAGCCCACTCCACGGCAATGATAAGTGGGGATGTGGCGCTGCGTGAACACTGGGCATCCGGCGGTAAAGCAGCCGCTAGCCCGTTTGATGCACCCTTTATTCAGCAGGCTGGGCAGGTGGTGCTGTTTTGGCCGAAGGCTCATCAACTGGGAATCTGGTGGCTAACATGGCTATGTCACGTGTTGCCTGAAAATACCCCGCTTGATGTTGTTGGTGAGCACCAGGGAGGCATCAAGCGCGTGCCTAAGATATTGAATGAGTTGGGCATGCGCTGCGATAAGCTCGATAATGCTCGTCGTTGCTCGTTGTTTGCTACGCGCACGGTAGCGATGGAGCAGCCAGATAATGCGTGGCAAACCTTTGACGCGCTGGATTTAAAACTGGTGAGTCATCCTGGCGTCTTTGGTCACGGCAAGGTTGATGAAGGCACGCGTTTAATGCTCGAAAGCATAGCGACTAGCTTGCCCAAAAAGCCGCTCAACGTGCTGGATATGGGCTGCGGCGACGGCATTATCAGTGCTTGGCTTGCAGCGCGAGGCCATCAGGTCACCGCCGTGGATGTCAGTGCGTTTGCAGTGGAAGCGTGCCGCCGAACGCTAGCAGCCAACCAGCTTAGTGGTCGAGTGCTTGAGAGCGACGTCTATTCAGCGCTTGGGGGAGAGCAGTTTGATCTGATCATCAGCAATCCGCCGTTTCATCAGGAGCGCGAGATTACCTATAGCCCTAGCGCACGGCTGATTTCAGAAGCGCCCAATCATTTATCGGCCAAGGGGCAGCTTGTGTTAGTGGCGAATGCCTTTCTTCCTTATCCTGATGTGCTGGAAGGCACCTTCGGTAGTTTTGAGACCTTGGCAGATAATCGGCGCTTTAAAGTGTATCGAGCCGCTAAATAGCAAGCGCCACTGCTGAGACGACTATTTACGTCTATGATGCCATTTGTAAGCCTCGTTTCGGTGACACGTGTAAAAGGAGATGGAAATGACAGGAAGCGTTCGTACGACGGCCGTTATTGGCAGTGCGTTGATCTTGGGCGGTTTGCTGGCGCTGGGGCTAGTGTGGGGAGGCAGTTACTTCAAAGGGGCAGCGGAGGTTTGGCAGCAATCTTCACGCAGCGTCACCGTGCGTGGCTTGTCCGAGCGCGAAGTGGCGGCGGATATGGTGCTATGGCCACTTAACTATACTGTTAATGCCAATTCGCTTTCTGACTTAGAGCAGCAACTTTCCAGCAATGAGCAGTTGATTCGCCAATTTCTGGATGCCCGTGGTTTCGATATGGGCAACGTCAGCGTAACGCCACCGCGTATCACTGATCAATTTAGCAATATGTATGGTGGCGAACGCCCAGACGAGCGCTATCGGGCTGAGGCTACGTTGTTGCTACGTACTGATAATGTTAGTGGGGTGATAGAGGCGGTGCCCCAAGCCACTGCTTTGGTACGTCAAGGCGTGCTGTTGTCGCCTAGCTATGAATACCGCACTGAGTTTTTGTTTACTGGCTTAGACGACATTAAGCCTGAAATGATTGCTGAAGCGACGGCTGATGCACGCAATGCAGCCCAGCAGTTTGCCGAGGATTCTGGTAGTGGTGTTGGGGGAATACGCCAAGCGACCCAGGGCTACTTTTCCATTGAAGATCTTGATAGCTATACACCCCATATCAAGCGAATCAGAGTCGTCACTACGGTAGATTACGCGTTAGAAGAGTAGTCCTTAGCGCCTCAAGTAGGCGGTGATTTCATGCCCGGATAACGGATCGCCGTGATGGTGTAGAACGTCTCGCCATTGGGTGTGAGTACCGTGATATCGTCGTCTACTTCTTTCCCGAGCAGTGCTTTGGCCATAGGGGCATCGATACTGATCCAGCGCTTTTTGGTATCGATTTCGTCGTGGCCAACAATTCTAAGATGAACTTGCTCTCCGCTTTCATCTTCCAAATCGACGTACGCGCCAAAAAAAACCTTGCTGGTGTCAGCGGGCAGACGATCAACAATTTGCAGTTCGTCCAACCGTTTTGTTAGGTAGCCGATACGCGCAATAACGCGGTTTAACTCTTTCTTGTTATAGGTGTAATCGGCATTTTCACTGCGGTCACCCTGGGCGGCCGCTTCGCCGACTTTGGCCGAAATGGCGGGGCGTTTAACTCGCGATAGATGGTCCAAGACAGCGCGTAGGCGAGCCGCACCCTCTGCTGTGATCAGGTTGCTCTTAGGTTGTTGGCGCGGGTCTTTCGCTGGATCGCGCCAGCGCGTCATATTTCGGCCTTTCATTGCGTTTTTCACCTCCTCAAAGAGCACCAGCTTACGCTAATGGCAGTGTGGTTAACAAAGCGCTTATTTATTGGCGATTCATTCAAACGTTCGTTACATTATGGGTGTGGGTGATTTCAGACCCCAATACCAAACGTATTACTTGTTAGAAAGCACAAAAATAAACCAGGAGCTTATTATGCGCACACCCCCTTTTTCTCGGTTACTCATTGCAGCGGCGTTAGGTAGCGCCTTAGCGCTAGCCCCATTAAGCGTGTCGGCTTATGAAGGTGACGTATTCTCGCTAAAAAATCGCTGGGAACACACCGTCACTGAGATGCCAGCTAACGAGCGTGAGAGCACGCTTAAAGCGCTGGCCAGTGAGGCTGAGCAATTGGCTAGCCAACATCCTGATCAAGCGGAAGTATTGATCTGGCAAGGCATCGTGCTGGCTTCCTACGCACGTGAACGCGGTGGGCTTGGTGCATTAGGCACCGCGGGCGATGCCCGCGATGTGCTGGAGCGGGCCATTGAAATCGACCCACAAGGCGGCAATGGCTCGGCTTATGTCACGCTAGGAGCGCTATACGACCGCGCACCAGGCAGGCCGTTAGGCTTTGGCAACAGCAATACCGCTGAGCGCATGTTTCAGCGCGCGCTAGAGATTCGCCCAGACGGTATTGATGTGAACTATTACTATGCAACGTTCTTGAAAGAAGAAGGCAATACCCAAGCTGCTCGCGAGCATGCCCAGCGCGCGGTGAATGGTACCGCACGCGAGACCCGTCAAAAATCTGATGAAGCACTGCGCCGGGATGCCGAGGTATTACTCGGCGAGCTGTAGACTGTTAGCCAAGGCGCCTAGCGCTAAGGTTGATAGAAACGCTAAGGTTGATAGAAACGCTAAGGTTGATAGGCGCATTGGCATTCCCAGTGGTAAGCATTGATAATAGAACGATTGTTAACACTGGGAGTGCTTCATGGCATCTAGCCCTAATTCATTAGTGCCCGATGCGTCAGCGCCGCCTCAGTTAGGCCGAGACGATGTCGAGCTTATTCAGCGAGAGACCCTTTATCAGGGGTTTTTCCGTTTGGAAGCCTTAGAACTGCGTCATCGTCTGTTTGAAGGTGGCTGGAGCGGCACGATGCGGCGTGAGGTGCATAACCGCTTTGATGCTGTTGGCGTGCTGCTTTACGACCCTGCTCGTGACGCATTAGTACTTGTCGAACAGTTTCGTGCTGGCGCGATTGATGATCCGCTTTCCCCTTGGAAGTTAGAGTTGGTGGCGGGGCTGGCAGATAAAGGCGAGTCCCTTGAAGATGTTGCCCGCCGCGAAGCCATGGAAGAGTCTGGCTGCCAGGTTGGCGTGCTGACGAAATTGCATACTTATTATCCAAGCCCAGGGGCGTGTAACGAACGCGTGACGCTATTTTGTGGTTTAGTCGATACCCAGGGTATGGGGGGAATTCATGGCCTGGATGATGAGCACGAAGATATCCGTGTTCATGTGGTGGCTTTTCCGACAGCATGGGAACTCCTGGAACAGGGAAGACTCGATAACGCCATGTGTTTGATTGGGCTACATTGGTTAGCGAGCCAGCGCGCTTCGCTGCGTGCTGCTTCTCATCGAGCAGCGACAATGCCAAGCGAATCTGAAAAGGAGTGAACATGGCTAGAACCGCCTATGTCACCGATTTAAAGTCCCTGCAGGGCGAGTGTAGCGCCAACTATATGCGCATGCTTCGTTTGGTAGGTGATATGGAAAGTGGCCAGCGACGTGATATCGCGCTGCATGGCGATGACCAGCATTTCGGCGATTTACATCTTAAGATTCTGGAGCAGGCGCCCTATACCACGATGGTGGAAGTGACCCAGAGTGGGCCGCTAGATGCGGTTATTGAAGGCCCCAGAATGCGTGTCCATCTCTACCATGATGTACGTATGGCAGAAGTGACTGATTTTCAGCGTGAGCGCCACTTTAGTGGTCGCTATCGTTATCCGAATGCCAGAATGCATCAGCCAGATGAGAAGCTGCAGCTGAATCGCTTTCTAGGTGAGTGGCTGGCGCATGGCTTAGCCCATGGCCATGCCTGTGATATGCCGGAGTTACCCTGATGCGGCTGGTTCAGATTACCGATTCGCACCTGCATGCCGATAAGGCAGCTCGCTCACGGGCGGGAATTCCGTGGCAGCAGTTTGAGCGTGTGCTGGAAGCCGTGATCGCTGAGCGGCCTGACATCGTCGTATTTAGCGGTGATGTAAGCCAAGATGAAACGGCTGCCTCTTACGCGTTGGCATGCCAAGCGCTGGCATCATTGCCGTGCCCATGGTTCTGGATTCCTGGCAATCACGATCAGTTGGCATTCATGCAAGCAGAACACCCGCTGGTGGAAGAGGTCGATCTAGCGCAGTGGCGATTACTGCTGCTGGATACTCATGTGGAAGGCCAGCCGTATGGCGAGTTAGGTGCTGAGCGCTTAAACGCACTGGCTGCGCGCCTGGAAGAAGATGATCGCCCAACCTTGATTGTGATGCATCATCCCCCCGTTGATGTGGGCGCTGTGTGGATGGACGCTATTGGCCTTCAAGATCGCGAGGCGTTTTGGCAACTGTTAAACCGCCACCCTCAGGTTAAAATCATCCTGTTTGGTCATGCCCACCAAGCCTATGCCCAGTCGCACCGTACCGCGGATGGCAAGATTGACGTGTATGGTTGTCCTGCCATCGCAGACCAGTTCTTACCCGGCGCTGAGCAGTTTGCGATTGATGAAGCATCTCGACCCGGCTATCGAATCATTGATCTTCATGGCAGTGATTGGCAGACCTGGATTGAGCGTGTTGTCGTATAGTGTGTGCCTGTGATGACACTGTTAGGCAATAAAGATATAAAAAGATAGTTATTAATTCTTTTGGGTTATTATTGACTCGGCGTTACCCTATCCTCAAATAACCGTCTTTCGGCAACATTGCCGTTAGTCGGAAAATAGCGTTTGCACGTGCAAGCACCGTTTTATGAGGGAGTAGGTAATGAACCAGTTTTCTGCGCCGTCAGCGTCCCAGCGTGAGGTGTCTGCCACACCTGACGCGGCACGTTTGACCCATCTAAAGCAGCTAGAAGCTGAATCGATACATATTATCCGGGAAGTCGCCGCTGAGTTTAGTAACCCGGTCATGATGTACTCCATCGGTAAAGACTCCTCGGTGATGCTGCACTTGGCGCGCAAAGCCTTCTACCCGGGGACACCGCCATTCCCGTTGATGCATGTGGACACCACCTGGAAGTTTCGTGAAATGATCGAGTTTCGTAACCGCATGGCAGAAGAAGCGGGAATGGAGCTGATTGTGCATACCAATGAGGAGGGGCGGGCTGCCAATATCAACCCCTTCGACCACGGTAGTGCGAAATATACCGACATCATGAAAACCCAAGCGTTGAAGCAAGCGCTGGATAAGCATGGCTTTGATGCGGCTTTCGGCGGCGCACGGCGTGATGAGGAAGCCTCGCGCGCTAAAGAGCGTGTCTACTCCTTCCGCGATAAATACCACCGCTGGGATCCGAAGAGTCAGCGCCCTGAGCTTTGGAATGTGTATAACGCCAACGTTAACAAGGGCGAGTCAATTCGCGTCTTCCCACTTTCGAATTGGACCGAGCTGGATATCTGGCAGTACATCTATCTTGAGTCGATTCCGATTGTGCCACTTTACTTCGCCGCCAAGCGTCCTGTGGTTGAGCGTGATGGCATGCAGGTTATGGTTGACGATGATCGCTTGCCCTTGGCACCCGATGAAGTGCCTGAAGAGAAGTTTGTGCGCTTCAGAACGCTGGGCTGTTATCCACTGACCGGTGCGGTGGAATCAACGGCGGCGACACTGCCCGAGATTATTCAAGAGATGCTGTTGACCAAAACCAGTGAGCGTAGTGGCCGTGCCATTGATCGTGACCAGGTCGGTTCGATGGAGAAGAAAAAGCGCGAAGGCTATTTTTAAGGAGTAGGTCTAATGGCTCATCAATCCAATTTAATTGCTGACAATATCGAGCAGTACCTTCACGAGCACGAGAACAAAGACCTGCTGCGCTTTATTACCTGCGGCAGTGTCGATGACGGCAAATCTACGCTGATCGGGCGACTGCTG
Organism: Halomonas sp. 3F2F; assembly: GCF_014897805.1. Classification (NCBI taxonomy): domain Bacteria; kingdom Pseudomonadati; phylum Pseudomonadota; class Gammaproteobacteria; order Oceanospirillales; family Halomonadaceae; genus Halomonas; species Halomonas sp. 3F2F. The sequence goes on along the minus strand of NZ_JABUZE010000130.1, from coordinate 175,804 downwards.
CACGACTCTAAAATGATCTTTGAAGATCAACTGGCGGCAATTACCCAAGCGTCTAAAACCAGTGGCACTACCGGTGATACGGTTGATTTGGCGCTGTTGGTAGATGGTTTGCAGTCAGAGCGAGAACAGGGCATTACCATTGATGTTGCTTATCGCTTTTTCTCCACCGAAAAGCGTAAGTTCATCATTGCGGATACCCCAGGGCATGAGCAGTACACCCGAAACATGGCCACGGGCGCTTCAACAGCCAGCTTGGCGATTATTTTGATTGATGCCCGTTATGGTGTGCAGACCCAAACTCGTCGCCATAGCTTTATTGCCGATTTGCTGGGTATTCAGCACTTGGTGATTGCGGTAAACAAAATGGATTTGGTGGAGTTCTCTGAGCAGCGCTTCAACGAGATTGTTGATGAGTATCGCGCGTTTGCCACCAACCTTAGCGCGCCGGATATTCGCTTTGTACCCATGTCGGCACTCAACGGCGACAACGTCGTCAACCCAAGTGATCAGACGCCTTGGTATTTCGGTACGGATTATGAAGGTAAAACGCTGATTGAGCTGCTGGAAAGTGTCGAAATCAGCCGTGACCAAAACCTCACTGATTTACGTTTGCCGGTACAGTACGTTAATCGCCCGAATCTGGATTTTCGCGGTTATTGCGGCACATTAGCGGCAGGTATTCTGCACCCAGGCCAGGAAGTAAAGGCGCTGCCATCGGGTAAAACGTCACGGGTTGAGCGAATTGTGACGTTTGACGGCGACTTAAGCGCCGCTTATCCAGGCCAAGCAATAACCGTCACCCTGGAAGATGAGATTGATATTTCCCGCGGTGATTGGATTGTTAGTGCCGACGCCGACTTACCGCTTTCTAATGCGTTCATGGCGGATATTGTATGGATGCATGAAGATGCACTGGCGCCGGGAAAACTGTATGACTTTAAGCTCGCCACCCGAGATCTATCTGGGCAGGTAAGTGCCATCGAGTACCAGATTGACGTTAATACACTTGAAAGACACGCCACTGACTCGCTGGGGTTAAACGCGATTGCTCGCTGTGAGGTAGAGTTAACAGCCGCGATTCCAGTGGATGATTATCGAACCAGCCCTGGTACTGGTAGCTTTATCATCATCGACAGACTGACCAACGTAACAGTTGGCGCTGGCATGATTCGCGGAACAGCCGATGCCCGCGAGCAGGTCAGTGGCGCTACTGATTGGGCAGCCTTTGAGCGTGATTTGAACGCGCTAGTGCGTAAGCATTTTCCGCACTGGGAAGCGAAGGATGTGCGTGACTTGCTGCGTTAACAGGGTCTGTTAGCAAGTACTGTTAGTAGGTACTGTTATCAGGTACTGTTATCAGGTACGTGAGCTGAACCAAAAAGCCGCCTTGGTCATTGAGACCAAGGCGGCTTTTACGTAAGGAGCAGCGCTACTGTGTGTTAGACGAAGCCTGCGCGTTAGGGAAAAACAGCTGTTGGCCGTTGACGTCAAAATCGGCAATCGCTTGCTGTCCTTCTTCAGACACCAGCCACTGGTGCCACTGGGCCGCTAAATCATGCTTCAAGTGCGGGTGTTTCTGTTCAGAAAGCAGCAGAGTGCCGTACTGATTAAACAGCGCATCGTCGCCTTCAAATAACAGTGTTAAGTCTTGCGGGTTTTCAAATGCTACCCAGGTTGCACGGTCAGTGAATGTGTAGGCGTTCATACCTGCAGCGGTGTTTAGAGTTGGCCCCATGCCGCTACCTAACTCGCGATACCACTCACCTTGAGGGGTCACCTCTGCACCTTCCCATAAACGCAGTTCGGCACGGTTGGTGCCGCTATCATCTCCTCGGGATGCAAAGGGTGATTCACTTTCCGCGATACGTGAAAAAGCCTCGGTGACATTGGCACTACTGCTCACATCTGCAGGGTCATCGCTGGGACCGACAATCACAAAGTCGTTATACATGACGTCCAGGCGCTCGCTGGCGTAGCCATCGGCGACAAACTGCTCTTCGCCCGCCGTGTCATGCACCAGCAGGCTATCGGCATCTCCTCGGCGGGCAATCTCAAATGCTTGTCCTGTCCCTACGGCGACCACACGCACATCAATGCCCGTGGTGTCGGTGAAGGTAGGAATAATCGCGTCAAATAGCCCTGAGTTTTCAGTGGAGGTGGTTGACGCTAAGGTGATGAAATCATCGTTAGCGAGCAGTGAGGCACTCCACGAGAGGCCTACTAATCCTGAGGTTAGTAAGCTAGCGGTAGTCAATATTGTGGTTTTTTTCATAGGGTTGCTCCTGGGGTTACCAAACAAGTTCGCCGCGAATAAAGGCTCCCGCTTGCGTGGAAGCTGGCGTGTTAAAAAAGTCTTGGGCCTGCGTGTGCTCTAGCACTTGGCCGCTATACATAAACACCACCTCATCAGCTAGGCGGCGTGCTTGATGCAGGTCGTGGGTGGTCATAATGATGCGCGTGCCGTTCTGGTGAAATTCATTTACCGCATCTTCAACCGCCTTGATAGCAGCAGGGTCTAGAGCAGATGTAGGCTCATCTAAGAACAGCACGGCAGGGTTAAGTAGCCAGGCACGAGCAAGCGCAAGGCGCTGCTGTTCGCCGCCGGAGAGCACCCGGGCAGGACGCTTGGCAAGCGCGACTAAGCCAAATTTTTCGAGTGCCTGCTGGGCCATGTGCTTGCGCTGCCGACGTGGCACTCCGCTAACTGCCAGGGCATAGGTCAAATTATCGATTGCCGAGCGTCGCAGTAGCACCGGGCGCTGAAACACCATGGCTTGGGCCGGTGGCTCTCCCTGCCAGCTAACGTGCCCACTACTGGGGGTGAGCAGGCCGTGTGCCAAACGCATTAACAGGCTCTTTCCTGCACCGTTGGGACCCATAATAAGTGTGCGCTGGCAGCCTGAGAGTGTCAGCGTGGTGGGGGCGAGTAAACGATGGCCGCGATGCTCAAAACTGACCTGCTCAAAATGTAGCGTAGGCACGGTCGTCATAAGAGACTGGGGGAAACTCGCTGGTGGAAAAATAGACGCGTTCATCCCAGTCGCCTCTTGGCCGTTTCACTGATCGTGTGAGCCAATGCATTAATCAGCGTTACAAGGCTAAGCAGCACGATGCCTAATCCCAGCGCGAGGGGGAGGTTGCCTTTACTGGTTTCCAACACAATGCTGGTAGTCATTACGCGGGTGACGCCATCGATATTGCCACCGACAATCATCACCGCACCGACTTCAGCGCTAGCGCGGCCAAAGCCTGCGAGTATCACGGTTAATAGTCCGAAACGTGCGTCCCACAGTAGAGTAGGCATCATCCGTAGCTGCTTCAGGCCAAGAGAGCGCAGCTGTTCGGCATACTCGTTATGCAGTGTCTCTACTTGCTGGCGAGTAAGCGCGGCAATAATCGGGAATACTAAAATGACTTGTGCAATCACCATGGCCGTTGGCGTAAACAGCAGCCCAAACTGACCTAGTGGCCCTGCGCGAGAAAGCAGCAGATAGACACATAACCCAGCGACCACTGGGGGAAGGCCCATGAGCGCATTGAGCAGCACAATCAACGCATTGCGGCCAGGGAAGCGCCAAAGAGCGAGTGCAGCGCCTAGTGGTAATGCCAGTACACAAGCAAGCAGTACGGCCAGCAGCGACACCTGCAGTGACAGCGTCACGATATCGATTAGCCCCTGATCCATTCCCAGAATCAAGGCAAACGCTGTGTAAAAAGGGTTCTCACTTGGGGACATTGCCGTTCGCACCCTCATTTTTGTTATTCAGCATCGTTTTTAACAACCGATATCATGTGACTTCAATTACTTTGAGGTGCATTACTAGCATCATGTACGCAAACTTGATGTAATGCACTGTGGTCTGAAATATATGCAGCTATATGCAGTAAATGGCGAGGCGTATGAACATGTTAAGGGAATTCCTCACCACGGCAGAGGTGGCCGACTACCTGCGCTTAAAAGAGCGAAAAGTGTATGACTTGGTGCGCCAGGGGCAGATACCTTGCAGCCGCGCTACCGGAAAATTGCTCTTTCCTCGTCAGCATATCGATATGTGGGTGCTTAGCCATTTAGAAGGTGACCAAGCGTTGCGTTCACCGCTGCCGTTGATAGTGGCGGGTAGCCAAGATCCACTGTTGGAGTGGGCGGTTCGCGAAAGCGGTAGTGATTTGGCTTCACTGTGCCACGGCAGTGGTGATGGCCTGCGCCGTTTGATGGAAGGAAAAGCGCTGCTGGCGGGCATTCACTTACTCAACTTTGAATCCGGGCGCTATAACGAGCCAGCGGCACTAGGGCTGGGGGGGGTGCGGGACTTAATCGTGCTGCATTGGGCGAAGCGCCAGCAGGGGTTGCTAGTGGCGCCGGGAAATCCACTGGGCATTCAAACGCTCAGTGATGTTTCTCGCCAGAAGGCTACGCTTGCCCACCGTCAGCCTGATGCAGGTGCGGCTCAGTTACTGCGTTGCCTGCTACAGCGGTCAGCGATTGAACCGAGCACACTCAATTGGGCAGCTAACGTTTCGTTGAGCGAAGATGATTTAGCCCTTTCCATTGCTCAAGGTGAAGCGGACGTTGGACTTGGGGTCGAAGCTGCAGCCCGTCGTCAACACCTACACTTTATACCGCTAATTGAAGAGTCATTTGACTTGGTGATGCACCGCCGAAGTTACTTCGAACCAGCGGTTCAGGCGCTTATTTCATTTACTCGCCAGGAGCGTTTTATCCAGCGGGCGGGGGCTTTGCAAGGCTATAACGTGAGCGGCTTGGGAGAAGTGTTGTACAACGCTTAGCAATATGGCTTTTGGCGGTTGAGGGACACCCGCCATTACGCCACACTGGTGACCGTTTAGCTATTTAACAGAGCCATCACAGGAAGTGAACAATGTTGGGAATGACGCAAAATATAGCGGTTGCCGATGACGTGGCTGAGTGTTTTTCGTGTGGGTGCCAGTAATGGCGTGGTATCAACCGTGGGTAAGTTTTGCCAAACGGTTGGCTCACGTGGTGGCACAGCCGATGAAGCGCGACAGCGGTCATGGGGGGATGATGGTGCACCCCTACCGTGGTTATGGTTCCCAGCGAGAGGTGTTTGTGATGGGGCGCGTGTTTCGTCAGGCCGCGTTAGGTAGGGCGATACCCCGGCGAGGTATGTTGCGGGATACTGCGGATGTTGCTCGGCGTATCTTTCGTCGCGGCCTCGCGAATGCCAAAGTGGATATACGCATTGGCGATAATCAGCTGTGTCTAACGACTGACCGCGACGGTTACTTTGACGCTCACTTGCCGATTAGTACTGCATTACCGGTTGATGTTTCCTGGCATCGTGCCGATATCATGGTTCATGCTGACGGCCACCCGCCAATCCGCACCAGCGTCGAAGTTTACGTGCCGCCTCCCGAAGCAGATCTGTTGGTGATCAGTGATATTGATGACACCGTCATGTTCACCGGCGTCGCTGAAAAACTCAAAATGCTGTATCGCTTGTTTGTCCGTAAGCCGCATCGACGCACGGCTTTTCCTGGGGTGGCATCGCTTTATCAGGCGCTGTATCGAGGAGAAACTGAGAAAGCTGAACGGCCTATTTTGTATGTTTCCCGAGGGCCCTGGGCAATCTATGAGATGTTGGAAACCTTCTTTCAGCTTAACCGTATTCCTGTTGGGCCTATTCTATTCCTACGCGAGTGGGGGATTTCTCTGCGCCGCCCGTGGCCGCGGCGGGCCGAAGCGCACAAGCGTGATTTGATCGACCGCATGTTAGCGCTCTATCACGATATGCCCTGTATTTTGATTGGTGACAGCGGCCAGCACGACCCAGAGGTTTATACCGAGGTGGTGAAGGCATATCCGACGCGAATCAAAGCGATCTATATTCGTCGAGTTGATAAGGATCCTCAGCGGGAAGAGGCGATTCAGCGTTTACGGGATGAACTTGCCCATACTGATTGTGAATTGGTACTCGCTGCTGACAGTATTTTGATCGCCGAACATGCCTACTCTAAAGGCGATATTTCTGCCAGAGGTCTGCAAGCGGTACAACGGGATGTAGACGCGCATCACAATGACCCTGAATAGTTGCAGGTGAGTGCGCCTATTTTGTGCTCATGGTAAAACTAAACACGGGTTAGCGGGTCGTTAATTTAGGTTCTTCATCAGTGGTGAGTGTGATCATGGTCATTGTGTTAATCGTATTGGCGCTGGCCATTTTTGTTCTGCCTAACCTATGGGCAAAATGGGTATTGAAACGCCACACCCGTGGACGGGATGACTATCCGGGTACCGGCGCGGAGCTTGCCGAGCATCTGCTACGTCGTTTAGGTGTAGAAGGCGTGAGGGTAGAGCGTACCGAGTTTGGCGATCATTACGACCCGGAATCGCGCTGCGTACGTCTCACCCCGGACCACTATGATGGCCGTTCACTGACGGCGGTGACCGTTGCTGCCCACGAGGTTGGGCACGCTATTCAACACCATGAAGGCTACGCGCCTCTGCTAGCCCGAAGTCGTTTGGTTCAAGTAGCGCAAAAGGCAGAAAAGCTGGGCGCTATTTTAATGATGGCCGCACCGTTTCTGTTTGTGCTCACAAGGCTGCCCGGTGGGCTGGCAGCGGTTATTGCCATGGCCGTCATTAGTTTTGGTACCGCCGCGCTGGTGCACCTAGTGACGCTACCCGTTGAGTTCGATGCCAGCTTTAACCGTGCACTGCCACTGCTTAAAGAGTACGTGCCGCCCTATGACATGCCCGGCGCTCGCCATGTGCTTACCGCCTGCGCGTTCACCTACGTTGCTGCTTCGCTGGCCAGCGTGATGAACCTTGGCCGTTGGCTGGTGATTTTGCGGCGTTGAGATTAGTGAGCGCTGGCCAAGCCCTGTTGAATAACAAAAAAACCAGCCCATCGGCTAATGCCAGCTACCGCACTGTCATTCCCGAGTGGGGTTATCGGGAATCCATCTTGATCTTGACCTTGACCTGCAGCAGCCCAGAACCCCAGGTCAACATGGATTCCCGCTAAGGGCCTGCGGGAATGACGAGGGCGTCTCGAAGGGCTGGGGTGGAGTCACCGCCAGGCACTTATTAAACAAAAAAACCAGCCCATCGGCTAATGCCAGTCAGGCTTAACTGACTGGCATTACGCTCTATTGAGCGGCTTTTTTTGTCGTATGGGCAATGTGAGATGCTTACTTCTTGATCATCCGATAGCCGAACAACAATACCAATGCGCCTACGATAGCGGTCCCAAAACTACCAAAGCTAAAGTCGCCCATGGTGCCAAGACCAACGAATGAACCAATCCAGCCGCCAACGAATGCGCCGGCAACGCCAAGAAGAATAGTAATGATAAGGCCACCTGGATCTTTACCAGGCATAATCATTTTTGCAATCACACCGGCGATAAGGCCGAATAGAATCCACGCTAAAAAACCCATCTTTACTCCTTGATTAATATCCCATTAGTGAGCTTGTGCCTATATGAGCGATGACATTATGGGCTATCCCATAACGATCTAAGTAATTAAGAACTGTTACAAAAAAACGTGTTATTAACAGTACGATCATTACAAGCTTGATTGACACAAGCGTACGACACAGCCCATCAACATCCGTTTCGGTTGGCGATAATCACCGCTCGACGTGGTGCAGGGTAGCCTTCAATGGTGCGAGTTGGATCGCTGGGGTCGAGGAAATCGGCTAGCGATTGATAGGTCATCCACTCGGTTGAGCGCTGCTCGTCAAGCGTTGTTAGTGCCTCGTCGACCACTCGCACATTGGTAAAACCGCACCGTTCTAGCCAGTGACATAGCGCTTTTGAAGAGGGCAGGAAGTAAACATTAGGCATCGCGGCGTAGCGTTCGCCAGGTACAAACACGGTTTGCTCATCGCCTTCCACCACTAGTGTTTCTAGCACCAGTTCACCGCCAGGGGCTAACGCCTCTTTTAGTTGCTGCAAATGCTCAAGTGGCGAAGGGCGGTGGTAGAGCACGCCCATGGAAAATACCGTATCGAAAAACCCCAGCTTTTCCGGCACATCTTCAATGCCTACTGGTAGAAACTGCGTGCGGCCGCCGTCGGCATTGCCAACGAAGTGACGCACCGCCTGAAACTGCCAATAAAAACGTGGTGAAGGATCAATCACAAGCACAAAGGCTGCGCCTTCGCCGGCCATGCGCCAAGCGTGGTAGCCGCTGCCACCGCCAACATCCAATACCTTACGGTACTTTAGCGGTGCAAGATGCGGGGCGACTCTTTGCCATTTCCAATCGGAGCGCCATTCGGTATCAATATCAATACCGCCCAACCGAAAGGGGCCTTTGCGCCAGGGCGATAGTTTGCGCAGCAGGTTAAAGCACTGACGCTTTTGGCTATCGCTCAAAGCGACATCAACGCTCACTGTATCGCTGGTAAGGTCGACGTGGCGCTCCTCGGGCAGAGCAGGTAGTTTGGCAACTGCCTTCTCCCAGGCGGACAGGTCGCCGTGGCGCTGGCGATCTAATCCATTGGCCAGCTGTTCGGGCAGCTTGGCAAGCCAGGGTGTCAGTGTGGCATCCTGGCTGGCTTGATCTAAAAATGCCTGATAAAGCGCGCGATGATCATCGGGTAACAGCGGCACCTTAACCCTCCTTGAAGGCGATCAGCGAGGTAAAGTTCAAGTACTGGAACCAGGTCATTGAGCGAGGAAAGCCCGCTAGGGCTAAGCGGCCATGTAAGGCATCAAGCGTGTCGGGAATTAGCACGTTTTCCAGCGCAGTGCGCTTTTGGCTGATTTCCATATCGCTGTAGCCATTGGCGCGCTTGAAGTCATGGTAGCGCTCAACCCGCCACGCGTTGTCCCGTTCATCGGCATCGATGGTTTTCTCCGATAAAATCAGTACGCCGCCCGGTTCAAGGGCATCGTAAAGCCGCTTCAGCAGCGCATCGCGATCGGCAGGGGGCAGAAACTGCAGCGTAAAGTTGAGAATGATCATGCCGGAAGGCGCATACTCAAGCGTGCGTATGTCGGCCTCCTCGATCTGCATGGCATGGTCTGGGCACTCTTCCAAAAAGGTTTGCTTGGCCCTAGCCACCATAGCGGGTGAAAGGTCCACACCGGTATAGCGAAAGGCATCGGCGGGAAGTGCGCCCGCCAGTGCTAGGCCGGATGCGCCCAGCGAGCAACCTAGGTCGTAAACGTGAGCGCCATGGCGCAAATGGCGTTGGGCAATTAAGCTCAACATGCCGAGGATTTGCCCGTAACCGGGCACTGAACGGCGGATCATATCAGGGAAACACGCAACGACCTGTTCGTCGAAGGAGAACCTTGCCACCTTATCTAAGGGTGTTGAAAAGATAGCGTCGCGGTAAGATGCATCACTCATGGGCAAGCCAGGATTATTAATGAGGCTGCGTAGTTTACGCGCCCTTGATACACCAGAACAGACCTGTTTATAACAGATTCCTGCCGCACGGAAGGACGCCAAAGGAGAGGGCATATGGCTTCAGCAACACGCACAACCCCCGATACACTACCCGCATGGCAGACGTTGAAGCATCATGCTGACACGCTACAACACGTACACTTAAAAAATTTGTTCGGTGATGATGACAGTCGCTGGTTGAACTTCACGCGCCAAGTGGCAGGTTTAACCTTGGATTTATCTAAACAGCGTTGGGATGATGACACCCTTGAACACTTGCTGGGGCTGGCGCATGAAGCGGGGGTGCCAGGGGAGATTGATGCGTTACTAAGTGGGAAGCGTGTCAACGTCAGTGAAAATCGCCCCGCACTACATACAGCTTTAAGGTTACCTGCTGATGCCACGCTGGAAGTAGAAGGGGAAGATGTGGTGGCCGCTGTGCATGACAGCCTTGCCCAAATGGAGCGTTTGGTACAGCGCTTGCAGGCGGGACAGTGGCGTGGTGCAACCGGTAAGCCGATCCGGCATGTGGTGAATTTAGGTGTCGGCGGCTCGGATCTTGGCCCGTTAATGGTCACCCATGCGCTGGCAGATTATCGCCCAAAAGAGGGGCACTCATTGGACGTGCACTTTGCGTCGACCATGGATGGCTCCCAGCTGGCGGATTATCTAAGTCGCTTTAATCCTGAAACAACCCTGTTTGTTTTATCGTCCAAGTCGTTTACCACTATCGACACGCTTTCCAATGCTAATACGGCCAAAGACTGGCTATTAGGAAAGCTTTCTGAGCATGGCGATCTTCCCAGTGCCGCGCCATTAAGCGCAGAGTTAATTGTTCGCCAGCACTTCATTGGTGTGTCGGCGAGCCCTGAAAAGATGAGTGAGTGGGGTATTTCCTCAGATCACCAACTGATGTTCTGGGACTGGGTCGGCGGGCGCTACTCCTTGTGGGGCACCATCGGCCTACCGATTGCGCTGGTCGTAGGCATGGATAACTTCCGCGAACTGTTGGCGGGTGCCCATGCAATGGACTGTCACTTCCGTGATGCACCGATGGAAGAAAACCTGCCAGTACTGCTGGGGTTAGCGGGTATCTGGAACGTCAATTTCCTGGATATTCGTGCCCATTCGATACTGCCCTACGATGGACGCTTAGAGTACTTTGCTGCCTATCTTGAACAGCTTGAGATGGAATCCAACGGTAAGTCAGTGACCCGCCAAGGCCAAGCGGTGAATTATTCAACGTGTCCAGTGCTGTGGGGGCAGCTTGGTCCCAACGCTCAACACGCCTTTTATCAGTTGCTTCACCAGGGCACCCAGCCGGTCGTATGCGATTTTATAGCACCGCTGAAGCGCTACGATGAGGTGGAAGACTTGGATACACGTCGCCATTTAAAAGCGCAGCACCGCCTAGCGCTGGCGAACTGCTTTGCTCAGTCACGAGTGCTGATGCTGGGGGATGATGCCCTAGAGGATGATGGCCCCCGCCCAGAGCACAAGCGCTACCGTGGGAACCAGCCCTCTACAACGGTCCTGTTGGACAAGCTAACACCCTTTACGCTGGGGGCACTGATTGCCCTGTATGAGCACAAAGTGTTTGTACAGGCGGTCATTTGGGATATTAACCCGTTTGATCAGTGGGGCGTTGAGCTAGGTAAGAAAATTGCCACCGATACCCAGGCAATCATTGATGGCGGCGGTGATATTTCCCGTATGGATGCTTCCAGCCGTGGCCTGATTGAGGCGTTTTGGGCGGCAGAGCAGGAGTAGCACGCTATTGTGATTTTCATGGCTGGATATACAGCTTTTTGCTTTTCCGCTATCCTGTGCCCTTTTGCCAGCCGCTAATGACTCGTTTCAGTTCGTTTTGTTTCAGTACGCTTTGTTTCAAGTACTTAAGAGCGGCTGCTAGCGCTATTTTTTTAGGAACCGATGTTACATGACCCAGTTTGATGCCTCCCAGTACGGCGCGAGTTCCATCGAAGTCCTGTCAGGGCTCGAGCCGGTGCGTAAGCGTCCCGGTATGTACACCGACACCTCGCGGCCCAATCACCTCGCTCAAGAGGTTATTGATAATAGTGTTGATGAGGCCCTCGCAGGGCACGCAACGGCTATCAGCGTGGTGCTGCATAGCGATGGCGCCATCGAAGTGCAGGATAACGGCCGCGGTATGCCGATCGATTTGCACCCTGAACATGGCGTGTCGGGCGTCGAGCTCATCTTTACCAAGCTCCACTCGGGTGGCAAATTTTCCTCCTCCAGCTATCGCTTCTCGGGTGGTTTGCACGGGGTTGGCGTATCGGTGGTTAATGCCTTATCGCGCCGTTTAGATGTTGAAGTGACGCGTAATGGCGCGCGCCATGCCATGGCCTTTGAGTTTGGCGAAAAAGTCGAAGAGCTACACGAAATTGGTAAAGCGGCGAAAAAAGCGACGGGCACTCTCGTGCGTTTCTGGCCAGATGAGAGCTACTTTGACAGCCCAAAGCTTGCCCTTTCAAAGTTAAAGCACTTGTTACGTGCCAAGGCGGTACTGTGTCCTGGGCTGGCGGTTACGCTGATAGAGCCTGATGGCACCAAAACTGAATGGGCCTATGCCGATGGCTTAAAGGACTACCTAGCTGAAGCTACCGATGGCTATGAAGTGGTGCCGAATGAACCCTTTGTAGGCCATTTTAGCGACGACGAGCATGGCGTTGACTGGGCGATTCAGTGGTTGCCCGAAGGTGGCGACGCGTTGTTGGAAAGCTACGTAAACCTGATTCCCACACCCCAGGGCGGCACGCATGTTAATGGCTTCCGTTCAGGGTTGTTGGAAGCGCTGCGGGAGTTCTGCGAATACCGCAGCCTGTTGCCCCGCGGCATTAAGCTAACCGCCGATGATTTATGGGAACGAGCCTCTTTTGTGCTCTCGGTGAAAATGCTTGATCCTCAGTTTGCCGGACAGACCAAAGAGCGGCTCTCCTCACGCACGATTGCGGGCTTCGTGTCTGGGGTGTTGAAAGATGCTTTCTCGCTGTGGCTTAACCACCACATTGAACAGGCCGAACAGCTGGCCGAAATGGTGATCAGCGCCGCCCAACAGCGCCAGAAAAAGTCCAAAAAGGTCGCCCGTAAAAAAGTGACTTCTGGTCCCGCGTTGCCAGGCAAGCTCGCCGACTGTTCCGGCCAGGATCCTGCCCTAAGTGAGCTGTTTTTAGTCGAAGGCGACTCGGCAGGTGGTAGCGCCAAACAAGCGCGCAACCGTGAAACTCAAGCCATTCTTCCGCTGCGCGGCAAAATCCTCAATACCTGGGAAGTCGATACCCACGATATCTATGGCTCTCAGGAAGTGCACGATATCGCCGTGGCGATTGGTGCCGACCCCGGCAGTGCAGATCTTGAAAAACTGCGCTATCACAAAATCTGCATCCTGGCGGATGCGGACTCCGATGGCTTGCACATTGCAACGCTGTTGTGCGCGCTGTTTGTAAAGCACTTCCCCAGCCTGGTGGATGCCGGGCATGTGTTTGTCGCCATGCCGCCGCTTTACCGAATCGATTTAGGTAAAGAAGTGCACTATGCCCTGGATGAGAGTGAGAAAGCCGCCATTCTCAAGCAGTTGGCGAAAAAACGTGGCACGCCCAATGTTCAGCGTTTTAAAGGCTTGGGTGAAATGAGCCCGCTACAGCTGCGTGAGACCACTATGTCAGTGGAGACCCGTCGTCTGGTGCAGTTAACGTTGGAAGAGGGCGATGGCACGATGGAAATGATGGATATGTTGCTGGCCAAGAAGCGCGCCGGTGACCGCAAAAAGTGGCTGGAAGATTACGGCAATCTCGCTGATGTAGAGGTGTAGTTACAGATATAGAGGCGTCATTAGTCTGGTTGTAATGACTGTTTTTGCGACTGTTTTCGCAACAGTTGCAAAGCCAGTTATAAAGACCGGAGGCGTGAGACCAATCTGCTAGGCAAACGTTAACAGGCATTATTACAGTGCCATGCTATTTGGCCGATAGTTGAATAAGTAGCTTACATACTAAGACGCGTAAAAAACGCTCATAGACAGGGGAATAGCTTTGTTCAACACAATCTCTCGGCAGTTAACGTTGTCTGCAGTGGTGCTCACACTACTAATGGCTGTCAGTATTTACGGCGTGATGGCCTGGCGTGGTCAGCCGTTGGTGATCGATGCAAGTCAGTCATTGATTGAGCGTACGGGCGGCTCTATCGTGAATGCGCTGAATGGCCAGCTGGCTCGCGTCGAGGGGAATACCTCGAGCTTAGCGGCGTTGGCCGAATCGCTTCCTCAAGATGAAGCGATTTACCAGCAAGCACTGCCCAATGTGGTCGATGATAACGGCAATATGACAATTGCCGGAGGCGGTATTTGGCCTGAGCCAGGCGCATTTTCGCCGGGTGTCGAGCGCTTCAGTTTTTTCTGGGCACGTAATGCTCAAGGAGCGTTGGAGTTTCTGGATGACTACAACGCAAGCACTATTGCGCCTTATCACGACGAAGCATGGTATAGCAGTGCTCGCGATGCGACGCCAGGGCAGTGCGTTTGGTCTGCTGCCTACCGCGATCCAGCGACAGGGGTTGCCATGGTGACCTGTAGTGTTCCGTATTATATCGATGGTGCTTTTTCAGGTGTAGCGACCATTGATATGCAGCTAGGCGGCGTGGCCGAGTTTCTTGCAGAAAATGGCGGTGGCACAGGCGGTTACGCCTTTGTACTGGATAATGAGCGCAATGTCATTGACCTGCCGGGGGTGGAGCAAGCCGCTGATGAGATGAAAAGTTTAGCTGACGTTGCCCGTGATATGCCCTGGCTTCAGCCCGTTGTTACGGCGATCACGGCTGGCCGTGAACAGGCGAGTGTCGAAAATGCAGGTGTGTTAGCAGAAGCTGCTGAGGTGCGTTTATTTGACATGCCACGTACGGGGTGGACGCTGGGGTTAGTAACGCCTAGCGAGCAAGTCACGGCTTTGGCACGCACGTTAACACGTGATTTACTGCTATTTATTGTCCCCTTGTTGGCACTTTTGCTGGGGCTTGGGTGGTGGGGTGGGCGTATTTTGCTAGCGCAAATACGCAGTACTACGCGTCAAATCGATCAGCTGGGGCAGGATGACTCGAGTCGCGAGCTGACGATCTATCGCGAGGATGAGATTGGCGAACTGCGCCGTGCTGTTAATCGATACTCGGAGAAGCTACAGCGGCTATTTGGTGATGTGCGGAGCGTGGCCGATGCCATCGCCAGCGAGTCCACTGAAATCGCGGCAGGCAATACGGAGCTTTCTAGCCGAACAGAACAGCAGGCGGCTTCTCTTCAGGAGACGTCATCAACGATGGAAGAGATGGCGGCTACGGTGAAGCGAAACGCTGATAACGCTCAAGAGGCCGACCTGCGGGCAAAAGAATCGGCGGATAAAGTAAAGCGCGGCGGCCAACAGGTATCAAGGCTGGCGCAATCCATGGAAGCGATCAACGAAAGCTCTGTTGAAGTCGCTTCAATTGTTCAAGTAATTGAAAATATTGCTTTTCAAACCAATATATTAGCGCTGAATGCCTCGGTAGAAGCAGCGCGTGCGGGTGAGCACGGAAGAGGCTTTGCGGTGGTTGCCAGTGAAGTACGTGAGCTTGCCTCGCGCAGTGCTGCATCGGCCAGAAATATTAATGGGCTGATCAAAACCACCTCTGAGCAGATCGCGACGGGCAGTGGTTATGCTCAACAAGCTGAGTCGGCTATGAAAGAAATTGTGGTCGCCATTGAGGAAGTAACGGCACGCATTAGCGAAATCAGCCAAGCTTCCAGCGAACAAACCAATGGCATTGACGAGATTAACCGTGCGGTAACGCAGATGGATACGGTGACCCAGCAGAATGCGGGCTTGGTTAGCCAGGCCGCAGGGGCTGCTAATGAACTGTCGTTACAGGCCCAGCGCTTAAAAGGCTTGCTGGACGAGTTTCACGGCGGTGCGCAAGCGGTATCCCAGGCTCCAGCACTGTCGAATGCATCGCATGAAAAGTATCAATTAACATAGCGTGCCATGCTAAGTGGCCGCGTGTCCGCTTATCAGCCGCCCCGACTGGGGCGGTTTTGTTGTTAAGGTAGGATATGATCGACATGGATATTCAGGTAGCAGAGGGTGACGTCGAACGGCTGTCCCTGCGCGATTACACCGAAAAAGCGTACCTCGACTACTCGATGTACGTCATTTTAGACCGCGCCTTGCCCAATATTGGCGATGGGATGAAACCTGTGCAGCGGCGCATTATTTACGCCATGCGTGAATTGGCGCTGCACGCCAATGCCAAGTACAAAAAGTCGGCGCGTACCGTCGGTGATGTGCTGGGTAAGTTTCACCCCCATGGCGACAGCGCGTGCTATGAAGCAATGGTGCTAATGGCCCAGTCGTTTAGCTATCGCTATCCGCTGGTGGATGGGCAAGGCAACTGGGGTAGCCCTGATGACCCCAAATCCTTTGCTGCCATGCGCTACACCGAAGCCAAGCTGTCTAAGTTTGCAGAAGTGCTGCTCAGCGAGTTAGGCCAGGGCAACGTGGACTGGACCCCCAACTTCGATGGCACGATGCAAGAGCCGGTAGTGCTTCCAGCGCGTTTGCCGCACGTGTTACTCAACGGCGGTACCGGCATCGCGGTTGGGATGGCAACCGATATTCCACCTCACAACGTGACTGAAGTGGTAGAGGCGACCTGTCACCTGTTGCGGAACCCGGAAGCGACCACTGTCGACCTGATGGAGTTTGTACCGGCCCCCGATTTCCCCACCGATGCCGAAATCATCACGCCGAAAGAAGACCTGCGCAAGCTCTACGAATCAGGCCGCGGTTCGGTCAAGCTGCGCGCTCGTTATGTGCGCGAAGAGGCCAATATCGTGATTACCGCTGTGCCTTATCAGGTCAGTGGTGCCAAAGTGTTGGAGCAGATCGCCGCGCAAATGCAGGCCAAAAAGCTGCCGATGGTAGCCGACTTGCGTGATGAGTCCACCCATGAGGAGCCTACTCGCCTGGTGATTGAGCCACGCTCTAACCGCGTGGATGTTGAATCGCTGATGGCGCACCTGTTCGCCACCACGGATTTAGAAAAGAATGTGCGGGTGAACATGAACGTGATCGGCCTGGATGGTCGCCCCCGCGTGATGCCGTTACCCGATATGCTGAGCGAGTGGCTGCGCTTTAGGCGAGCGACAGTGCGCCGTCGTTTAGAGCATCGTTTAGGTAAAGTCGAAGACCGTCTGCATATTCTTGAAGGCCTACTGACGGCTTACCTCGACCTTGATGAAGTGATCCGTATTATTCGTGAAGAGGATGAGCCTAAGCCAGCATTGATCGCTGCGTTTGGTCTTTCTGAGCGGCAGGCAGAGGCGATCCTAGAGCTGCGATTGCGCCATCTTGCTAAGCTAGAAGAGATGAAGATTCGTGGCGAGCAGGATGAGCTGGAGAAAGAGCGCAAGTCGCTGCAAGGCTTGCTGGGTAGTGAAGCTAAGCTAACCACGTTAATTGAAAAAGAGATCCGCGCGGCGGGTAAAGAGCATGGTGATGCGCGTCGTTCGCCGCTGGTTGAGCGTAGTGAAGCAAAAGCGCTCTCTGAAGTAGAGTTGTTAGGCGCTGATCCGATTACCGTCGTGTTGTCGGAAAAAGGCTGGATTCGTGCGGCGAAAGGCCATGATATCGATCCGGAAGGGCTCTCCTATAAGGCTGGCGATAGTTTCCAACTGGCGGCCCGTGGTAAAACCAATCAACCTTTGGTGTTGCTAGACGACACTGGCCGCGCTTATACCCTAGCAGCGCACAACCTGCCTAGTGCCCGAGGTCAGGGTGAACCCGTTACCGGCCGTGTCAACGTATCGGCAGGTGCGCGCATGGCAGGGCTAATGCTGGCGCCGCCCACCAAGCGATACGTATTGGCCAGCGATGGTGGTTATGGTTTTGTCGCGCAGCTTGAGGCCCTGACAGGCAAGAATAAAGCCGGTAAAGCGGTACTGAGTGTTCCTAAAGGGTGCAGCGTTATGGCCCCAGTGGAAGTGCCGGAAGGCGAAGGCCATTGGGTTGCATCGGTTTCCAATGAAGGCAGGCTGCTGCTGTTCCCGTTAGACCAATTGCCCGAAATGGCCAAAGGGAAAGGCAATAAAATGCTTGATATTCCCGGTCCGCGTGCGGCTCGACGTGAAGAGTTTGTGCGCGATATTGCCGTTGTGGCAGAGGGTGGTGAACTCATTATTCATGCCGGTAAGCGTAAGCTAACCCTGAAAGCCGACGATCTCGCGTATTATCGTGGTGAACGCGGTAGGCGAGGCAGCAAACTGCCTCGCGGTTTCCAAAAAGTAGATTGTTTAGAGGCAGGGGAGTAAGTCATGGCAACACGTTATTTGATTCGTGCGACCGGGGTTGCGCGCCCAGGGCAGTTAGCTGGCCTGGGTAATGCGTTGGCGGCTGGGCGTGCCCGGCTGTTGGATATTAATCAAAGCGTGACGTTTGGCATGCTCTCTTTGGAAATGCTGGTGGGGCTTGATCAGGACAGCGCTTTGGAAGCCGCGCTTAGTGAAGCGGGAGATACGCTAGGCTTAGACGTGCAGGCAATTGCGGTGAGTGGCGACGACTATCAGCGCTGGAGTGAGCAAGCTAGCCAACCAAGACTCATCTTAAGCCTGCTAGCCCCCAAGCTGCCTGCTGGCATATTAGCTGAAGTAGGATCGCTGACCGCAGAGTTTGGTCTCACTGTTGAGCTAATTCACCGTCTTTCAGACCGCGAAGCGCTTGAAGGTGACTCGCCTGCTAACGGTGCTTGCGTTGAATGTTGGCTCAGAGGCAGTGATGTAGAGCTAGAAGCCCTACGCGAAAAGGCGCTCGCGCTAGGTGCCCAGCATGGTGTCGATATTGCTATTCAAGAAGATACTATCTGGCGTAGGCATCGTCGTTTAGTGTGTTTTGATATGGACTCGACGCTGATCAAGACGGAGGTGATTGACGAGCTGGCTCGCCGCCATGGGGTCGGAGATGAAGTCGCCGACGTGACCGAGCGAGCGATGCGTGGCGAGCTGGATTTTCAACAAAGCTTCCGCGAGCGTATGAGTAAACTAGCCGGTTTAGACGAGTCGGTCTTGAAAGAGATTGCTGCCGAGCTGCCCTTAATGGACGGTGTTGAGCGGCTAATGGCGAACTTAAAGCGTTTTGGTTACCGCACGGTGATATTGTCTGGGGGCTTTACCTACTTTGCTCGCCATCTTCAGGAGAAGCTCGGTTTTGACGAAATCCACGCCAACGAGCTGGTCATTGAAAATGGTAAAGTAACCGGTGATGTGAAAGAACCGATTGTCGATGCGCAGCGCAAGGCCGATCTACTAGAGCAAATCGCGCTACGCGAAGGTTTTACTTTAGAGCAGACGATTGCCGTTGGTGATGGTGCCAACGATCTTAAAATGCTGGCAAAAGCGGGGCTTGGGATTGCGTTTCGCGCCAAGCCGATGGTTCGCGCACAAGCTCGCCAAGCAATTTCAACGTTGGGAATTGATGCGGTACTGTATTTAATTGGCTATCGGGAAGCAGATCTGATCGACTGACTGATAGCGCCGCTAAGTGCACAGGCGGTGCTTTAGCACCGCCTTAGCCCTAGTTGGCAGTATGGGCGTTAACACCGCCATACTCCGCACGCAAGGCTTCTAGCTTAGCGGCCTCATTTTCGCTAAGCGATGGCGAGTTCCAAAGTGGCTCACCTTGCGCGTTATTTATCCCCAGTAGCGTTAAGGTTAGCTGTGTATCGCGGGGAATTTGATCATTACCCCAGGGGCCGAAGCGGTTGGGGGCAAGGCTCCATTGTGCGGTCTCGCCGGGGGCTAGGCCGCCAGCAATAACATAGTAAAACGTTTCATCGACCCACGCTGTCTCGCGTCCTGGGCTGGTCAATACGCCATGTAAAAACAGTTCTGATACCTCTTGGTCAGAACCATTCGTTACCTGAAGATCAATCACGGGTTCGAATGCGCCATAGGGGCTGGTGCTGATGTAGTAATCGGCACTTTCAATGCTCACCTGGGCGCGCTGTTGTTGATCGTGTTCAGCCCGCGCTTGTTTGGTTTCTAGACGATCAAGCGTTTGCAGCGCCTGCTCGCGTTCGCGGGCACGGCGTTCGCGCAGCATTTTATCGGCGCGCTCTATAACTTCATCACCCGTTAGGCCATGCATGTAGGCATTCGCTGACTCGGCAATTTCGGCGGCATTCATACGTTGGGCATTGAGTAAATCGATGCCGCTAAACGATGACATGGCAATGATCGTTAATGCTTGATCAAACTCATCGCGCTTGTAGGCGGGGAGTGAGTCGCGCACTTTCTCAACCGAAACTACGGCGGCTGGCATTGAGCTTGTGTCTATTTTGGGGTCTGAGCAACCCGCTATCATCAACGTGGTTAATGACAGTGCCGACAACCTAAGCAGGCTCCACATATAATTACCTCAAAACAGGCTAACAAAACGCAAGGAGCTTACCGGAAAGTGTTGCTTCCCACTACTATCTTGCGTCGTTGACATATAAAAAGCGCTGGCGTTGCAGCCAGCGCTTAGCGATCAAGAACGGCTGTTCCTGTCTTTTAACCATGCCCCTTGTCAGGGTGCGGGACAGGTTTTTCACCAACTTCTTCTGAGCGGAGCTCTACCGGTTTGCCCTGGGTTTTATCTATATGCTTGAGCTGCATGTGAAGACCCGTTTTGGCGAGCAAGTGAGCGCTAACCGGTGCGGTAATGAATAAAAACAGCGTGATTAGCAGTTCTTGTACGTCAGGCTTGCCATCGATACTCCAAAAGTAACCCATTGAGGCGACAAGCATGCAGCCTATGCCGAGTGTGGTGGCCTTGGTGGGGCCATGCAGGCGCATGTAGAAGTCTCTTAGGTGAGCGAGACCCAGCGAGCCGATAAAGACGAAAATACCGCCTGCAACCAACAGTAGTGAAATCAGCGCTTCGACAAAAAACGACATGGGCGCATCTCCTGAGACGTGACACGGTTCATTCGATAATATCCCCGCGTAAAATGTACTTACATACGGCCACCGTGCTGATAAAACCGAGCATGGCAATTAACAGCGCAGACTCAAAGTAGGTCTTGCTGTTGAGCCACAGCCCCAGCAGTACGATCAGCGCAATTGAATTGACATACATAGTGTCGAGCGCCAGCACGCGATCTGGCAGGTCGGGGCCAATGGTTAGGCGATAAAGATTCATCAGTAGCGCCATTACCACTAGCGCTAAAGTGATCACGAGTGCGGCGCTTAGCATTCGTAAATCTCCTTAAGGGGGCGCTCATAGCGCTCGCGAATTTGGGCAATTAGGGCGTCCTCGTCGTCTACATCAAGTGCATGAATGAGCAACGATTTTCCGTCCATCCTTAAGTTCGCTGAAACTGTTCCTGGGGTTAGGCTGATGGTGCTTGCGAGAAGCGTAATAGTGAAACGTTCCTCAAGCATCAGCGGGTATTCAATAAAGTGGGGTTTGACTTTACGCCAGGGGTTAGCAATTAAGTACGCAACTTCGAAGTTGGCGATGACGATATCGCCTAGTACGCGAAACACAAAACGCAACAGTTTAAGCGGTTTACCAATGCGGGGGCGTGCGTCCCAAAAGCGATGGGTCAATAACGGAATAAGGATGGCCAGCGCGCCGCCTAGCACGATCTGACCGAATGCAAAGCTACGCACAAGCAGTAGCCATACCAACAGAAGCAGCAGTGACAGTACCGGCGTAGGGAGCCAAGCGCGGGGGGCAATCATTGGGCGTCTCCAGCATCAGGCAGAAGCGAATTAATCAACAGCTGCGGGTTGGCCAACTGCTCTCCCGTGGCTTGGGTATAGCTACTCACGGGCCCTGCAAAGGCGACCATTAGTGGTGCCGCGCTAAGCAGCCACAGCATGCCAATCCATTGGTAGCGAGAGAGGTTGCTGCCGCTTGGGCTGCCACGGTGGCTGCGCCAAAACAGCGTAGAGCCTGCGCGAGATAGCGCAATTAACGACGCAAGGCTCGTTAATAGTAATAGCGGCCAAAGCCATAGGCGCTCACCACCTTCGGCGGCGTTAAGCATGAGTGCCTTCCCTAACGCACCGGATAGTGGCGGTAACCCGGCCACGGCAATGGCACCGATAAAAAAGGTAAGCGCTAGTGCATTTCCTTGCACCAATGGTCGGCCTTTTACGATGCGCGTGCCGGGTTTGCCCCGCTGTAGGCCAATCATCTCCGCTAGCAGGAAAAGTCCGCCGGTAATCAGCGTGGTGTGAATGAGGTAATAGAGGAGTGCTGATGTCGCGGCCGGAGAGCGCATGCCAATGCCAGCCAGTAGCGTGCCTACCGAAATAAGCACCAGATACGCGACCAGCAGGCGTAAATCACGTGCGGCGATAACGCCAACACCCGCGGCGGCTAGCGTTGCTAGCGCTAACCACCATATCCATGGCTGTTCCAGTGCGACTAAACCGCCTGCCTGATCGCTGAATATCAGTGAATAAACGCGCAAAATCGCGTAAATCCCCACCTTTGTCATAATGGCGAATAACGCTGCCACGGGTGCGGGAGCTGCTGCATAAGCGCGGGGGAGCCAAAAGTAGAGTGGCAAAATAGCCGCTTTTAAACCGAAAACCACCAGCAGCATTAATGCCCCAGCGGTGACTAAGCCTTCGCGTTCGGCGGGCAGGCTGGCCAGCTTATGCGCCATATCGGCCATGTTTAGCGTGCCCGTTGCACCATATAAAATGCCCACGGCGATCAAAAACAGTGAGGAGCCGGCTAAGTTAAGCACGACATAGTGAACACTGGCTTGGATACGTGCTTTACCACCACCGTGCAGCAGTAATGCGTAAGAGGCCAGGAGTAGCACTTCGAAAAATACGAAGAGGTTAAACAGGTCGCCGGTTAAAAAGGCCCCGTTAATGCCTAGCAATTGCCATTGAAATAGGCCATGGAAGTTACTGCCTTTTTCATCATCACCGCCGCAGGCAAAAATGACCGCACCGACCGCTAAAATTGCGGTGACTAACACCATCAATGCCGACAAGCGATCCAGCACCAGCACCACCCCAAACGGGGGCTGCCAGTCGCCCAGCGCGTAGTAAGTAATGTCACCACTCGCCGCTTGGTTGACCAGCGCTATTGAGACGAACAGCAGGAGTATCGAAGCGACAACGCTGACGGTGCGCTTATAGCGCACTAAGCCCTGGCGTTGATAAAGCAACAAAATACCCGCGACTAACGGTAGCACCACGGGTAAAACAATTAGATGCTGAATCATTCGTGGTCTTCCTTTTTGCCGTCGACATGGTCGTTACCTACTTCGCTGCGTGCACGCATGGCCAGGATGACCACAAAGGCGGTCATCGCAAAACCAATCACGATCGCTGTTAATACCAGTGCCTGGGGCAGCGGGTCAGCAATGTTCGTGCCTTCATTTACCAGAGCAGCGCCATCCGTGGTTAAGCCGCCCATGGAAAACAAAAATAGGTTGACCGCGTAGGAGAGCAGCGTCAGACCAACCACAACGGGGAACGTACGCCCGCGCAGTGTTAGATAGAGTCCGCACGCAGTTAATATGCCCGTTGTAATGGCATAGAGCATTTCCATTAGTGGGACTCCTTGTTAGTGGGCGTACTCGAATCATCGCTTGCTTTGGGTTCGGTGACGGGTCGGTGTGGCGTGGTTACTTTACCCAGGTTGGCCAGAATCATCAGCGTTGCACCGACAACCGCTAGATAAACGCCAAGATCAAAGAGCAGAGCGGTAGCCAGTTCAAAGGTGCCAATCAGTGGCAGCGTAAAGTAGCCGAAAGATGACGTCAGGAACGGATAGCCCAAAAGCCAGCTACCCAGCCCTGTGAGTGTTGCAATGGCAACGCCTACCACGGCCACCGGCTGGAAGGGGAAGTTTAGACGCTCTTGTGCCCACTCCACGCCGCGTGCCATATACAGCAAGATAAGTGCGACAGCCGTAATCAAGCCGGCGATAAACCCGCCGCCAGGCTGGTTATGGCCGCGTAAGAAGATAAACGCAGAAACCAGCAGCGCCAGGGGCAGTAACGTCATAGAAATCGACGTTAAAATGGCGGGATAGCGATCAGGCGACCAAACACGACCTTCGCCATCGCTATGTGGGATAAACAACCGTAGCCGGTTTAATAGTTTAAAGATGGCTAGGCCAGCAATGGCCAGCACCGTAATCTCGCCAAGCGTATCGAAGCCACGGAAGTCGACCAATATCACGTTGACGACGTTGTACCCGCCGCCGCCAGGTTTACTGTTTTCAACGAAGAACTCAGAAATCGACAGCGTCTCACGTGTCATCACCGCATAGTTAAGGCTAGCCACCACTAAGCCTAATGCGCCTGCCAGTAACATATCCCGTACGTTGCGCTTAGGGCTTGATTCACGTGGCGTTTTTTGGGGTAAGAAAAATAGCGCTAACATCAGCAGTATCATGGTAACAACCTCTACCGATAGCTGTGTCAGTGCTAGGTCTGGTGCAGAAAAGCGTGCAAAGGTGAGGGCAACGAATAAGCCTACGACCGAAAGCATCAGCAAAGAGATTAGCCGGTAGCGGTGGGCAGCGGCAGTTGCTACTCCCCCGAATATCAGCATGCCGGCACCTAGTAAAACAATGCCATCAATTGGCTGATTACCTTTTGAACCGGTTAGGCCGTCAATGCTGGCCAGGCCAATCACACCCATCAGTAACGCCGCGAAAAGCAGCCAACCCATATAGCGCTGAAGCGAGTTTCCTTCAAGCTTGGTAATAAGCTGTTCGGCGCGATAACCCAGAGTGACGATAAAGCGCTCAAAGATGCGGCGCGCATCAATACTGGGGAATGATTGCACAAAGCGGCGTAGATTCTTATGGCGCCAGTAGAGCGTGATACCCACAACAAAGGCCAGCCCACTCATCATCAATGGTAAGTTGATGCCGTGCCAAATAGCTAAATGGAAATCAAGCGGCTCGCCCAATACGGCTTGGGTCGCCAGTTGTAAAATGCCGGTGGCAAAAAAGGCCGGAAAGAGTCCGACCAAGACACATAGGGCCACTAGGATTTCCACGGGCAGGCGCATTAAATGAGGTGGTTCGTGAGGCGCTTTAGGTGTTGCTTCTTTGGCTGGTTTATAAAATACCGCATGTACCAAACGCAATGAATAAGCCACTGAAAGCATGCCACCTAACGCTGCCAATGCCGGTAGTAACCAACTAAGTCCGCCTAGTACCGGGGTGGCTAGTGTTTCGGTAAAGAACATCTCTTTGGAGAGGAATCCGTTAAGTAACGGCACACCTGCCATGGCTGCGGCGGCCAATGTGGTCAACAGCGCTGTAACAGGCATCGCCTTTTTCAGGCCGCCTAATTGCTTGAGCTCTCGGGTGCCCGTTTCATGGTCGATAATTCCTGCGCTCATAAATAGGGCCGCTTTGAAGGCCGCATGATTCAAAATATGAAACAGAGCTGCTAACACTGCCATTGGGCTACCAATACCCAATAATACGGTGATCAAGCCTAGGTGGCTGACGGTTGAAAACGCCAAAATTCCTTTTAGGTCGGTCTTAAACAGGGCAAACCAAGCGCCGTAGAGCAGCGTGATAGTACCTATGAGCGGCACCACTACGCTCCAAAGCTCGCTGCCAGCAATCGCCGGATGTAAACGTGCCATCAGAAAAATACCCGCTTTCACCATGGTGGCAGAGTGCAGATACGCTGAGACTGGCGTTGGGGCCGCCATGGCATGAGGTAGCCAAAACTGGAAGGGAAACTGAGCCGATTTGGTAAATGCACCGAGTAGAACTAGTCCAAGCATCAGCGGATAGCGAGGATCGGCGACGATGGCAGCGCCGCTGCTAAGTACATCGTCCATTCGATAGCTGCCGGCCATGTCACCCAGCAGTAGGAGACCCGCTAGCAGGGCCAAACCGCCAGCACCGGTAACGGTAAGCGCCATGCGGGCACCTTTACGGGCATCACTACGGTACGACCAAAAGCCAATCAGCAAAAATGACGAAAGGCTGGTTAGTTCCCAGAATAACCAGAGTAAGATGAGGTTGTCTGACATCGAAATGCCCACCATCGATGCCATAAACAGCATCAGAAAGGCATAAAAACGTCCGAATGGCTCATCTTTGTCTAGGTAAAAATGTGCATACAATAAAATCAGCAGACCGATGCCAATAATCAAAAGATTAAACAGCAACGACAGGCCATCTAAACGAAATGCCAGCTCAAGGCCTAGCTCAGGCATCCATGCCGCGTTAAAACGCAGCGCTTCACCTTTTAACAGGGCGGGGATCTGCAACAGTGTCAGCAGCAGGGCAACAGCGGGCAGTATGCTTGTCGCCAGCGAGCACAGGGTGCGGCCGCGCTTGGCATTTAATGCCGGCACCAGCACGCCTAACAGGGGCAGTAAGGCTATCCACAGCAGTGTCATGGGCTTATCCAGCGCAAAAAAATCGTGAAACACCAAGGTGGCAATCGCTACCTGGGTGGCGGAGATACTTCAAGTGAAACAACAGGATATCACTTGTATAGTAAGTACGTGATTTTAGTATAAAGTGATGCCGTTAACCGTTTAGAGACTCCCTGTTCCATGAGTGAACCATTCAATACCTGGCAAGCCCGCTTCGAAAAGCTGCGCTCGAACAAGCTGTTTGAAGGCGTCGTGATTTCCATCATTGTGATTTCTGCCTTGGTAATAGGCGCGAAAACCTATGAGGAAACCTCCCGAATAGAGCAGTGGCTGCTTTATCTTGATATCGCCGTAACCGTGTTCTTTCTGATTGAGATTTTGATCAGAATGGCAGCCGAGCGCAACTTAGTCAGCTTTTTTAAGAAAGGTTGGAATGTTTTCGATTTTCTGATAGTGACCGCTAGCCTTATCCCCATGGACGACTCGGAGATGGTTTTGCTAGCACGGTTGCTGCGAATTTTCCGTGTTTTGCGCTTGGTGTCGATGATTCCTGAGCTGCAAATGTTGTTGGGGGCGTTGGTGAAGTCGGTCCCCCGGATGGGCTATGTCGTACTGCTGATGTTTATCATCTTTTATATCTATGCTGCCCTGGGTAGCTTTTTATTCCATAACGTTGACGACTTTTTGTGGGGTAACATTTCCGTAGCGATGCTCACGCTGTTTCGCATCGCTACGTTTGAAGATTGGACTGACGTTATGTATGCCACTCAAGAGGTCTATGCTTGGAGTTGGATCTATTATTTGACGTTTATATTCCTTACCGCGTTTATTTTCCTCAATATGATGATTGGTATCGTGCTCGATGTTATGCAAAAGGAGAGTGCGCAGATGGAGTTGGATAGCGGTGAAGGAGATTCTGCTCAGCTTCAAGCGTTGCGTAGCGACGTGCATACGTTAAAAGCCCAGCTTGATCGTATGGAAGCCGCCATGGTCTATAAAGGCACACCAACGACTTCAAGCGACCAAACTAAAACAGATTAACGACAGGAGCGACGTCATGATGTTGTCCGATCCCTCTAAAAAATATCGCCCCTTCGTGGCCGTTGAATTGCCTGACCGCCTCTGGCCTAGCCAGCGCATCGACATGCCCCCGATTTGGTGCAGTGTAGATTTGCGTGATGGCAACCAGTCGTTAATCGACCCCATGGATCAAGAGCGCAAACAGCGTTTGTTCGATCTACTGCTGAACGTTGGTTTTAAAGAGATTGAGGTGGGCTTCCCGTCGGCATCACAAACTGACTTCGACTTTGTCCGCTCGTTGATTGAGCAGGATAAAATTCCTGATGATGTGACGATTCAAGTGCTGACCCAGGCGCGTCCACATTTAATTGAACGCACGTTCGAAGCCCTTAAAGGCGCTAAAAACGCCATTGTGCACGTCTATAATGCCACCGACCCGATGTTTCGGCGGGTAGTGTTTAATGTAGATAAAACAGAGTGCGTGCAGATCGCCGTTGATGCTACGGCGCAAATCCGCGATTTAATGGCCGCTAATCCAGAGACTCACTGGACCTTCCAGTACTCGCCTGAGCTATTCACCACCACGGAGATGGACTTTGCGGTGGAAATTGTCGAAGCGGTGATGGATACCTTCGGGCCTAGCATTGATAACCGGATGATCGTTAACTTACCGGCCACCGTAGAAGTCGCAACACCCAATAACTATGCCGATCAAATTGAGTGGTTCTGTCGTCATGTTAAAAAGCGCGACACGCTGATTGTCAGTGTGCACCCTCATAATGACCGCGGTACTGGCGTGGCGGCGGCAGAATTGACGCTAATGGCCGGTGCTGACCGGGTGGAAGGTACGCTGTTTGGCAATGGCGAGCGTACTGGTAACGTGGATATCGTGACGCTTGCGATGAACCTCTATACTCAAGGCGTTCATCCGAACTTGGACTTCTCCAACATTACGCCCATTATGCGCGAGGTGGAGTACTGCAATCAGTTACCCGTCCACCCACGCCACCCCTACGTTGGCGATTTAGTATTTACTGCGTTTTCAGGCTCGCATCAGGATGCGATTAAAAAAGGCATGGCAGATCGTCGTGCTCATCCTGAGGCGCCTTGGGATGTACCCTATTTACCCATCGATCCGCTGGATGTGGGGCGTAGCTATGAGGCGGTGATTCGCGTTAACAGTCAGTCTGGGAAAGGCGGTATTTCCTATCTGCTGGAACAGGAGTACGGCATTGAACTGCCGCGCAGGCTGTCGATTGAATTTAGCCAAGTCGTGCAAGAAGTTGCTGACCGCACAGGGCGCGAAATTACCTCACAAATGATTTACCAGGCGTTTGCTGATGAGTACCTGGAGCAGCATTCGCCGCTGGCGCTGATAAGCCATCGCCTTTCCTCTGAACCAGAAAGCCCAAAAGTTGCGCTTGAAGCGATACTGGAAAGCGGAGGTGAGCGCCAAACGGTAACCGGTGAGGGCAATGGCCCCTTGGCCGCGTTTGTGAAAGCGCTGGTGGCTAGCGGTCAGGAGGTGGAAATAATTGATTACCATGAGCACTCTCGCGGACAAGGGGCCGATGCTGAAGCAATCGCCTATGTTGAGGTGCGCATTGATGGCAAAGCAGTGTTTGGTGTCGGCAGCGACGAAAGCATCACCAGCGCGTCGATGAAAGGTGTGCTTAGTGCCATAAACCGTCATCACTCCACCCAACCTGCAGCGGCGAACGTGACGACGGAGACGTTAAGGTAATCCGGCAGTTGCCAGTTGAGTGAGGTGGATCTCGATGCGACCCCTGGCAGATGATTGTGGTAATCGCGATAGTGATCGCAGGGTTAGCATCAACTTTGGCCTCTCATGAACCCGTATCGGTGCGGCCAAATGGGTATTGCCTTGTTGGATACTGAAGGACATGGCTGACTCAACCAGTTTGTAGTGGATAGCGATGGCGATGTTCATTGGCTGCAAAGCGAGCGGATCGTGGCAGGCCTAAGCGATTTCTTTACCAGCACCAGCGGTATTCGCAGTCTGGAAAATCTGTGGCGCCGCGATGAAGCGATTGGTGCCGCGGATCTGGGCTGGGTCGGTGTCGATCTTTTACTAATGCCGCTTATTTATCGTTTCGGCAGGTTAGCGCGCAAACCCTATCAAAAAGCGTAACTGAGCCCATTTGACCGCCCTTCATAATCACCGGTAGCTGATAGCCGTCGGCAAAGTTTGCCGCACAAACCGGTACGCCTGCCTCAAGTGGGCCGATATAGTCAATGCTCTGGGGCGCTAAGTGTCGGATGGCAAGGCTTGAAGTGTCTCCCCCAGCAATTAGCAGTGTACCGATACTGTTTGAGCGGATGAGTGACGCGATCAGTTTCGCAGAGTATTGGGCGATGTCTAATGCCGTAAGACCATGGGTTGTATCTTCATCGAGCACGGCAAGGGTTGCCTGTCCTTCCCGCAGGAGACTTACAATCTGCTCATACTCAACGTGTGATTGATGTGCCAGCTGGCGAGCCGAAATCGTCACTTTTGTCATGTTGTGAGTGGCTGCTACCTGAGCGGCCGTCACAGAGGAGCGGCTGCCCGCAAAGACGAGCAGCGGGCCGGGGAGGCTGCTGGGCGGCTCTAACGCCTGATGGTTTGGATAAATCGCTTCTACCACGCTGCTGGCGCCAACCCACAACTGTGGCGTTAAAGCACTGCGAAACCGTTCGCCGATACGTTTGAGATCGTTGGTATCAAGCGTATCGCATAGCACTGGCGTACTAGGGGGGGGATCGTCACTGTGCAGCGCAATCCTATTCAGAAGCTGAACGTTGGCCAGGCCCATGTGGCTAAAATGGCGGCGCAAGTCAGCTTCCTGCATGGGCGTAACCGGGTGTTGCTGCATGACAGGATGGTGGTCGATCCGATAAATCTGCCCATCCGCGCTTTTTGCAAATAAGTTACCAAATATGCAGTAACGCCCAAGGCTTGGCTGGCCACCCACTATCAATGTGGTGGCCGGTTTTAGCTGTTCAGAAAGGGCAGTAACGGCGGTGGCGATATTGCCAGTGTTTGGGCTACTATCAAAGGTGGAGCATACCTTTAGGTGCAGAATGTCAGGCTGATGTGGCAATAACTGATGGCCGATACGCTGCATTTCCGTGGCTAATGCCTGTTGGCCCATGCTGCGTGCAGCCGTTGCGATACCAAAAGCATCAAGGTCGACCACTTCTTCGCAGGTGGGAGCCTCTAGGTAGAGCCGCGCCTTTAATCCGGCGCGCCGTAGGGTCGCCAAGGTATCGGATGCACCGGTAAAGTCATCTGCGACAAATATATAGCGCATGTTTAGCGCCCACCGTAGAAGTCGAGTGCCCTAGCAAGCGCCGGGCGATGGGCACACGCTAACGGCGTACCTGCTTCAATGCTTTGCCAGGCTTCTTGAAGGCTTTCCACGCCTGCCGCAACGCCATCAGGGTGAGCAAGAATTCCACCTCCGGCTAAAAACATAAAATCAGTACTTTGGATTTTATTGCAGGTAAGCGGCAGGGTGCCGGCCCATTGGCCGGAGGAAAATACTGGCATCACTCGGTCATCTGCCCCCCCTAGCGCTGTGAGTGAAAGCTTGGCTGCGTGGGCCACTTCGTCGGTTTGGTCGGCAAACTTTCCGCCCATACCATGAACGTGCATGTGGTCAATCCCTGCCAAGCGATAAAGCGTTTGATAAGCGGAAAAATCAATACCTAATGCAGGATGGCGTGCGAAGGCACCAAAGCCGTTACGATGGCCATGAATCGCTAACGGTGTTGACGCTCGCAGGCTTTGCAACGCGGAAAGCCCACACCAGTTAAGGCTCGCCATCACGCAACTGCCGCCTTCGGCCTGAACATGATCGGCGTGTTGGCGCATGGCATCCAGCTCATCGGTAATATTGAACGCGACCATAACGTTGCGTCCGCTACGCTCTCTAAACTGCCTGACACGCTGCATTACCGCGCTGACGCGTTCTTCTACTGGCGCATACGGGTGATTGCCTGCGATTTCATCATCTTTGATGAAATCGACGCCAGCCTCGCAAAGTCGCTCGACAAGATCGGCAGTCTCAATAGGGCTCATGCCAATATTAGGCTTTAGAATGGTGCCAAACAGGGGGCGACTTTCTACGCCTGTCGCGCTACGCGTACCGGCAATACCGTGAATCGGCAGCGAGTAGCGGTCGCGATATTCTGGGCGCAGCTGCAGCGCCATCAAGCGTAAGCCGGTAAGCTCGCCTAAGTCGAAAAGGTTCCCGGCAACGGTTGCGGCAAGATTCGGAAGATTAACCCCGACGTTGTCTTCAGGGTATTCAATCTCCACCGCCACCTTTTTCCACGGGCCTTTAACACCCTTGCGCTCCAGATAGGCGCTGTAAAGACTGGGCGAATCCAGCTCTTCGAGCACCTCAAGATGAGTGACTCTGGCACCAAAGCGCTCTCTGATGGCTTCAGTCTCGCCCTTTACTTTGACGAAGGTGCCTGAGCTTTGCTCACCGGCCATCATCTCTGCTACGAGCGATGGATCAAGCGGCGTCTCGATCTGATAGGCAGCGCGAATCATGCTTCTGCCTCTTTCAGGTTCGGGAAGGGACGAACGGGATCTTTACCGTCCCAGTTTTCGGACGCTTCACGGATCATGCGGAACATTTTTCCCTTGGGGCCCAGTACCTCGGAAAGCTCAATAACGGTACCTGGGTGGTACTCACGGTCAAAATAAGCGAAACGACCATTAGCGCCGACCTCACCACTCATTTTGACGTGATAACCGCGGGCCTGCATGGCGGCAAGGTCGGTGTCATAGTCTTCCGTCCAAAAGGCGACATGCTGTAACCCTGTATTGCCCGCTTGTAGAAAATCACGGTACATGGAGGGGGCATCGTTGCGCGTTTGGATCAGCTCAACCTGAATGAAGCCCGAGTTAGCCAGGGCCACCGAGTTATGCACGTCATAGTGCTTGCCGTCATACGTATAGTTCTCGATAGGTACGCGCGGGTTGTAGAAAAAAGGCCCCACACCCATCACTTTGCTCCAGTACTCCATGGCCGCTTCGATATCGTTGACCACATAACCTAATTGACGAATAGCTCCAAGATATTGGCTCATGATACTTCCTACATAACAAGGTTAGGCAACCAGGTGGACAAAGAGGGCACCAAAGTGACCAACGCCAAGGCTGCAAAAAGGGAAAGATAGAAGGGGGCTACACCGCGAATAATCGAGGAAAGCGGCATTTTGGTAACGATTGATACCATGTAAAGACTCATGCCCACCGGCGGGGTCAGCAGTCCAAGCATCAGGTTGAGTACGAACACCACGCCTAGCTGTTCCGGGGGTACACCTGCTTGCAGCAAGGCGGGTGTCACAATCGGGGCGATGATAAGGATCGCGACGATAGCTTCCAGGAACATGCCCACGACCAATAAAAGCAGGTTCAGCAGCAGAAGAAGAACGAGCGGATTATCCGACACGCTCAGTAACCACTCACCTGCATGGGCTGGAACACGATCCATGGTGAGTACCCAGGCAAACAAGGCTGCGGAGGCGACAACAAAAAGCACGTTGGCGGTCGATAATACGGTTTCTCGGGTACAGGTCAGAAATGAACGAACGGTTAAAGTGCGATAAATAACCACGCCAATAAGAATGGCATAGGCAGTGGTCATGCCCGCTGCTTCCGTTGGCCCGAAGTAGCCGCTGACCATACCGCCGACTAACAGCACCGGGGCGAGTAAGGCAGGCAGCGAAATCAGCGTTTTTCTACGAAAGGCGGCAAAGCTTGGCTGTACATCATCTCGCGGCAGTTGAGAGCGTCTTGCCATGACCGCGACTTGTATCATTAACGCCGCTGCCACTACGAGCGCAGGGACGACGCCAGCCAACAGCGCACGGATGGTGGAAACTTCAGCCGCCGTGGCAAAGATGATCAGGGGAATCGACGGGGGAAAGATCGGCCCAATCGTCGCCGCGGCAATCGTAAGACCGGCTGCAAAGCGCTTGGTGTAGCCCTGTTGCTCCATCTGACGAATTTGAATGCCGCCCAATGCCCCGATATCGGCTAATGCTGCGCCGGACATGCCGGAAAAGATCAGGCTGGTGAGTACATTAACGTGTGCCATACCGCCGCGAATGCGCCCAACCACCATACGCATCAGTTCAAACAGATGCGTCGTGACACCCGTGGCGCCCAGCAATGACGCTGCGAGTATGAAAAGCGGCACCGCCAACAGTGGCGTACTGTCCAGCGTATTAATGGCGCGCTGCGCCATGACCGTGAACGGCAGGTCGTAGAAAAAAATCACCAGCCCAGCGGACAGGCCCAGACTAACCGCGACCGGCGCACCAATCAGCAAGCTTCCCGCAAAGATGAGCAGTAGCGTTAAGGACATACTAAAGCCCTCCGCTGCATCATCCGCCCCAGGCGATAGACTGATATCACCGCCAGCAACCCGATGCTGATAAGCGCTGGCATGTATAGCCACAGGTTGGGGATGCCCATGGCGGGCGAGGAAAAGCGCCCCGCGCGCAATAGAAAGCGATAAAACCCGTAAAGTGTCAGGGCGCAAAAGCCTAACGTTGCCAGTTCTGCGATCGCTAAACACAAGGTGCGCTTAACGCCTGATAGCGCATCCGCCAGCATGGTGACTGCGACATGCTGGCCATGGAACAGCAGGTAAGGGGTCGCCAGGTACACCATGGAAATACCCGCAAACCGGGAGGCTTCATCCGCCCATGGCAGCCCAGTGCTGAATAGATTCCTGGCGAGTACCTGAGCGACGACCAGTACGGTGATGATCACCAGCAGTAGCATCGCAATACCCACACAAATCTCGGACAACCGGCTAAGACTTCGCCCTAATAGGGGTTCTTGACCGTTCATGGCTTAACGCGTTTCGTTGATGAGTTGATAGAGATCGCCGTATTGATCGTCGAACTCCTCAGTAATTCGCGCTTGCACACGCGTACGGAAGGCATCTACATCCAGGCCTTCTTCCGGGCCAATAATCTGCATACCTGCCTCGGCAAGTTGCGCAAGGTCACTGGCTTCTGCTTCCAGCATGGCGGTGGTAGCGCGTTCGCGTACTTCCAGCGCCGCTTCAGCGATAGCCGCTTGATTTTCGGGGGATAAGGACTGCCAGGTATCATCGTTAATGACGATAACCTGCGCGGCGCTGATGTGACCCGTCAGCATCATGTGGCTTTGTACTTCATTAAGTTTGGCGCTGACCACTACGTTGACCGGGTTTTCTTGGCCTTCAACCACGCCGGTTGCAAGTGCCGTGGGTACTTCTGACCAATCCACCGGCACCGGGATGGCGCCCATTCCTTCAACGGTCGCCATATAGATGGGGAATGGAATCGAGCGAATTTTGACACCGGCTAAGTCGTCAGGCGTATGGATCTCCTGGTTGGCAGTAAGATGCCGGGTGCCAAAGTAGAAGGCATACAGCAAGCGTACGCCTGAAGCATCAGCCAGTTCTTCGTTCAGCGTGCTCATCACCGGAGAATCGACATCCATCACCTTCATCAGATGATCAACATCGCGATATAGGTAGGGCGTATCAAAGGCGGCGAACGGAGCGTAGAGAGAGCCAATAGCCCCCGCGGTATTGTGGGAAAGCGCAATGGAGCCTGTGGAAACCGCTTCGGCGAGTTCCTGCAGGCGGCCTAGCTGAGAGTTGGGGTAGATCTCAACGGCCACATCGCCGTTAGTTTTTTCTTCAATGGCGTCCGCCAGCCATTCGGCCTGCATACCCGCAATAGAGTTGGGTGTATGCATGTGTCCGTAGCGAAGAGTGACTTCCTGTGCGGTCACGCTTGTTGCACCTAGTGCGAAGATGCCTGTTATTAATGCGAGATGGCTATTGCGAACTAGTTTAACTAGCATTGTTATTCTCCATACGATGATTGTTTTTTATTGTTTTGTAGCCAAGTGTTTTCCACCAGCTACTAACCAATAGGCTAGGGCAGGGCTGCTCTCTTAAGCAATGAGGAATTCATGATGGTTTTTGATGTAAAGCGTCCCTTGATACCTGACATTGCCATGGCCGCAGGCGTCTCAACGGCAACGGTGGATCGTGTTCTGAACAGGCGGCCCGGTGTGCGCAACGTTACGCTTCATCGCGTGCTGGAAGCGGCGGTCAAGGTAGGCTATTTAGGCGAAGAGGAGGTTAAAGCCCGCCTGGGGCCAGTCTTTTCAAAAGTTGTGTTTTTATTACCGCAGGGGAGCAATCCCTATCTCACCGGGCTAAATACCTATGTAAGAGCCTTGGCAGAACAGTCGATGGAGCCTCTTAAGGTGCGCAGCCACTTCATCGAAAGCTTCAATCCAGAGGCGTTGGTTCAGGCCTTGCGGCGCTACGGCAAAACTTCTGATGCGGTGATTTTCATGGCCATTGAGCATCCCAAAGTGCGTCAGGTGATCGATGAGCTGGTGAATGCCGGAAAACGCGTCGTTACCATTATTTCTGACCTGCCCACCTCGAACCGGCATGCCTATATCGGGATTGATAACTTTGCCGCAGGGCGTACCGCCGCCAAAGTAATGGGACGCTTTTGCCGTGCCCCTCAAGGTAAGTTGGCGCTGGTGGCGGCGAGCCGCGCTTATCGCGCGCATATGGAAAGGGAAATGGGGTTTTTGGCGCTGATTGAGGAGAGCTTTCCTCATTTAACGGTGATTGGACCTCAGGAAGGCCATGATAACCGGGATGAAAACTACCACAACACGTGCCGCTTATTAGAGCAGCATCCGGATATTGTCGGGATCTATAATGTCGGTGGCTCATCCGATGGAATTGGTCGAGCGCTGCATGAATCCAAGCGCGATAAAGAGATATGTTTTATAGGGCATGGCCTAACCCCCGATACGCGCAGCATGCTAGTCGAGGGCGTAATGGATATGGTCATCACCCAGAACCCGAGCGCCATCTATGCCCGGGCAATTGAAGTAGCAAGCGGTGAAAAAACGGATAGCGGTGCTGTCTCGATGGAAATCTACTTTTCTGAAAACCTTCCCATCGCAAATTCTTAGCTTGTGCAATAGAAGGTCTTCAAAATGTTCAATCAGCCAGTTGCGCTTTTAAAGCGGCGTTTTGCTCGCTTCCCCAGGCACTTCGCGCACTAGCCTGGGCATCAAAAAGCCGGGTAAGTGATCACGCAGTTGAGTGACGAGTGAGCGCGCTTCGTCATCCGGCACATCAAAGTGCGCCGCTCCCTGAACCGGGTCTAGAACATGCAGGTAGTAGGGCAGCACGCCCGCTTCAAAAAGGCGTTCGGACAGAGTAGTCAAGGTGCTGACGCTATCGTTTATTCCGCGTAGTAACACGCTTTGGTTGAGCAGCGTTACACCTGCTTGCTTTAAGCGTGTGCAGGCATCAATGACCGCTTGGTCAATCTCATTGGCGTGGTTAATATGCAGTACCATGACTTTTTGCAAGCGTGTCGCCGCTAGCCAGTCAAGAAGGGCATCATCAACCCGGTCGGGTATCACCACGGGGAGGCGCGTATGAATGCGCAGCCGCTTGAGATGCGGAATATTTTCAAGCTGCTCCACCAGCCACGCCAGTTGGCGATCATTGGCGGCCAACGGGTCTCCGCCAGAAAGAATCGCTTCGTGAAGGGTGGTATCGGCGCGCAGGTAATCCAGCGCTTCCTGCCATTGCGCTCTGGAAGGGGAGTTGTCGCTGTAGGGAAAATGGCGCCGGAAGCAGTAGCGGCAGTTGATTGCACAGTTAGGGCTGGCAATTAACAGCACGCGGCCAGCGTACTTATGAATGAGCCCCTTAACAGGCTGATGCTCTGCTTCTTCTAGCGGGTCGGTGACGTAACCTTGCGGTGTTGAGGCTTCATCGCTTACCGGCAGTACTTGGCGGAGCAGAGGGTCATTGGGGTCGTTGGGGGCAATGCGCGTAAGATAGGCATCGGGAACACAGATCTCAAACAGCTGGTGCCCAGTAGAAGCACCAGGTAGCCAGCTGTCGTCCAAGTTTAAGCGCTTGCACAAAGTGGCTGGGTCGCGAATCGCTTGGGAAAGCTGCCGCTGCCATGACGCGTAAATCTGGGTAGACGGGCGCTTATCAGCGATAATAATGTTCTCCTGCAAAAAAGCCCTCCTTCGGGTTATCATGCGCGCACTTATTAGACGACGCTTACAACGATATTATCAACGGCGAAGCATGGCTTCGCGCACTACGTTACTGAAATAAAACACTGAGAGGCATCATGGCGAACTATTCTACCAATGAATTCAAAGGCGGTTTGAAAGTAATGCTCGACGGCGATCCTTGCTCGATCGTCGAGAATGAATTGGTCAAGCCCGGCAAGGGGCAGGCATTTAACCGCGTTAAGCTGCGCAACCTGATGACTGGCCGTGTTGGCGAGCGTACTTTCAAATCCGGTGACTCACTGGAAGGTGCCGATGTCATGGATCTGGAGATGGAATATCTCTACACCGACGGCGATATGTGGCACTTCATGAAGACGGATGGTTCCTTCGAGCAGTACGCCGTTGAAAAGAAAGCGTTGGGCGATACTGAAAAGTGGCTCAAGGAGCAGGTGCCTTATATTATTACGCTTTGGAACGATAAAGCGATTTCCGTTACACCACCCAACTTCATTGAACTGGAAGTGGTTGAGACGGACCCAGGTTTGAAAGGTGACACTGCCCAGGGTGGTTCTAAGCCTGCCACACTTTCATCCGGTGCGGTTGTGCGCGTACCGTTGTTTATCAACCAGGGTGAAGTGCTGAAGATTGATACGCGCTCTGGCGACTATGTTTCTCGAGCATAAGTGTTTCTCGAGCATAAGCACTGCCGAGTGACCGGTAGTTAGTTAGCCGCGAAAGCATCTACTTTATAAAGCCACGTGATGACCATGCGTGGCTTTATAGCATTGGAGGGGACGTAAATGACGGCTAGCTGGCAGCCAACGGCAAGTATCGAAACGTTGCGCGAGCGTGCACGCTTACTCGCTGGGGTGCGTGCGTTTTTTGCTGAGCGGGATGTGTTGGAGGTGGAAACACCGGTGTTGGGGCAGGGGGGCAGCACCGATGTGCACTTAGTTTCGCTCGCTAGCATGGCGCGTACTGATAAAGGCCAGCGTAGACTATGGCTGCAAACGTCGCCCGAGTTTCATATGAAGCGCCTGCTGGCCGCAGGTAGTGGGCCGATATTTCAACTAGCTAAAAGTTTTCGTGATGGTGAAATTGGCAGCCGCCATAATATTGAATTCACTATGCTTGAGTGGTACCGCCCAGGGTTTACCCTGGCACAGCTGATTGATGAGACGACCACGCTGGTTGCTAACGTGCTGCCGAGTTTTGCAGGCCCTGTGGTGCACTATCGTTACCGTGAGCTGTTTCATACCTACTTAGCGGTAGACCCCTTTACGACCTCTATTGAGACATTGCGTACGTTGGCTGCAGAGCGTGGCCAAATGCCGACACATGCGCTAGCAGAAGAGAGCCGCGATACTTGTCTCGACCTGTTAATGAGCATGGTAATTGAACCCACGCTTGGCCAAAACGAACTGAGTGTTGTGGTGGATTATCCTGCCAGCCAAGCGGCCTTGGCGCGCCGCCATCAAGACGCAGATGGTGAGTGGGTCGCTTCTCGCTTTGAGCTTTATCTCAATGGTGTTGAGCTGGCGAATGGCTATGATGAGCTGATTGATGCTGAGGAGCAGCGGCTGCGTTTCAGTGAAGACAATGCCGAGCGTCGCCGTTTAGGTTTACCTGAGGTGGATGTTGATGAGCAGCTGCTAGCAGCGCTAGACCATGGAATGCCAGAAAGCGCCGGGGTGGCATTGGGTATGGACCGTCTTATTCAGCTGGCGCTGGGTAAAGCACGCCTGGAAGACGTGCTTACATTTTCAACAGCTAATTGTTAGCACTAATTTCTCGCGTTTTAGGGCTCGCCCAGTGTTTGGCCCATTTGTACCTTGGCGCCCAGCGGGTTGTCTTCAAACGTCACCGGCTTGGCAAAGCACATCACCACCGTTGAGCCCAGTTTGAAGCGGCCCATTTCAGCGCCTTTTTCAAGCGTGATTGGTTGCCCGAAACGCATGCGCTGAGGGTGTCCTGAAAGCGGCGTCACTTGGCCTGCCCAGACAGTCTCGATCGCCGCGACGATCATTGCACCTACCAATACCATGGCCATTGGGCCGTGCTGGGTATCGAAAATACACACCAATCGCTCGTTACGAGCAAACAGCCCTGGCACGTAGTTAGCGGTTGCTTGGTTGACCGAGAAGAGCCGCCCTGGCACATAAATCATCTCGCGCAGGGTGCCTGTAACCGGCATATGTACGCGGTGGTAATCTCGAGGAGAGAGGTAAACAGTCGCAAAACTGCCGCCCATAAACTCTTCGGCTAGCGCGCTGTCGCCACCTAGCAGGGTTTGGGCAGAAAACGTGTGGCCTTTCGCCTGTACTAACTGGCCTGCCTGTAAACGCCCGAACTGTGACAGGGTGCCATCAGCAGGGCTTAGCAGGCCCTCTCCCAATGGCCGAGCATCGGCTTTCAAAGCGCGGGTGAAAAAGTCATTAAACGTTGCATAAGCGGTGGGGTCTGGCTCCAGCGCTTGGCTCATGTCCACATTAAAACGTTTGATAAACGCCTTAATTAACCTGTTCTTCACCGCGGGAGCGTCGCACTGGGCGAGCTTACCTGTTAAGCGCGAAAGCGCATGGTGAGGGAGTGGGTACTGAATTAGGGAAAACGCTTTTTGGGAAACAGTCACAGTCGTATCTTCACTTCTCAATCGGTGTGTCGTCGCGGTTGCCCCATTCGCCCCAGGAGCCCGCATAACCACGTATATTAAAGCCCAGCGCTTTACCGACTAACCACGTGAAGCTGCTGCGATGATGGCTTTGGCAGTGAGTAGCAATTTCCATTTCGGGCGTTAGGCCGAGCGCGCCTAGTTCGGTCATTAGCTCAGCGTAATCGCGGATACGAAGTGCGCGATTGCGATCCATGACGTTGAGCCAGTCCATGTTGACCGCTCCCGGAATATGACCAAGGTGCTTATTGTTGCCTTTTTCACCATCAAACTCGCCTTTAGAGCGAGCATCCCAAACGGCGAACTGCTTATCTGCGAGCTTTTGTTTGATTTCATCGCAGGTGATTAAGGCGTGCGGGTTTAAGATCTCCGCTCGGTACTCACTTGGTGTTGGGGCGGTGGATTCAGTGCTTTCTGCCAAGCCGGAATCTCTCCATGCATGGATGCCGCCATTCAAATACGAGTAACGGGTGTGGCCGATTAGCTCCAGTGTCCATAGCAGTCGTGCCGCCCAGCCGCCGCCCTCATCATCATAAGCGACGACGTGAGTATCTCGGGTTAGGCCAAGTGCGCTGAACAGTCGTGAGAGAAATTCAGTGCTAGGCACATCATTGGGTACCGGTCCTTCGCCACGCATTAGGTAGCGAAAATCAAGGTAAATGGCACCCGGTACATGGCCTTGGCGATAGCTATCGCCATTCACTGGTACATCGATAATCAGCAGCTGTGGATTATCCAGATGTTCTTGAAGCTGCTCGGGCTCAACAATCAGCGGCAGTAGGTTGGTTTCCGATGAATGGCTAGCGGTGCTCATTGACAGCTCCCTATGCTTAGCAATTGACATATCAGGCATCAAGCTAATAAAAATTATGCGTTTAAGCTATCGAGAATGCGCCGATAGCTGGCAAAACGTTCTGGATGGATCTTGCCTGCCTCGACTGCTTCAAGTAAAGCGCAGCCCGGCTCGTTGCGGTGGCGGCAATCTCGGAAGCGGCAATGGCCAATGAACGGATGAAACTCAATAAATCCATCGGTAACTTCCTGTTCATCAAGATGGATCAAGCCAAACTCGCGAATACCCGGTGAGTCAATAAGCTCGCCGTCAGTCACTTCGTCACTACTCATCGCATAAAGCCGAGCGGTGGTGGTGGTGTGGGTGCCTTTACGCGAATCTTCTGACAGAGCGCCAATACGCAAAGTTTCATCGGGTAGCAGAAGATCAATCAGTGATGATTTGCCCACGCCACTCTGGCCGACAAACACAGATGTTCGCCCTTCAAGCTGCTGGCGTAGATCATCTAAGCCTGCTTCATTAGCAGTGGTGGTGCGCACCACGGTGTAGCCCAGTGAGTGGTAGCGCTCAAGCAGTTCTCCCAGTTTGCCACCATCTTCTGGTAGCAAGTCGGTTTTGTTGAGCACCAGCACGGGGGCAATACCTGTTGCTTCGGCAGCGACCAAATAACGGTCAATCAAATTGGGGTGAGGAGCGGGCTCTACCGCAAAGACGATCAGCAATTGATCGATGTTGGCCGCCACAGGCTTAAGCTGGCCCCGCGGGTCTGGGCGCTTTAGCACGCTGTCGCGCTCCTCGCGGGCCACGACGACGCCAGAGCCATCCTGGCCTGCTCGCCAAATCACCCGGTCGCCGGTGACCAAGCCATCTAGGTTGGCACGAAGGTGGCAACGCACGGGCGTACCGTCAGCATCGCGCACTTCTAGTGTTCGCCCGAAGTGAGCCATAACTCGGCCTGGTTGTTCGGCACCATATTCGCCAGCGGCAAGTTTTTCAGCGTCTTTCACATCACGCTTTTCAGCACGTTGGGCACGTTCCGCTTGGACTTTATCGACTCGCCACTGTTGCTGGCGACTTAATTTACGTTTGCTCATGACCACCTGATGCTCGGTACAATAGTGGCATTGTACTCACCTGGGCAGTCTACTGTCCTGTATTGGGTGCTGGTTAGGGCAATATAAGCCACACTTTAACTCTAATCGCCGTATTAAGTGGCGGTACTGGCCAAGGAATGAATGTAATGAGCGAGCAAACTGCTGACAACGCCACTCCGCGAGATGATTTGCTAGTGTGGATAGACTTGGAAATGACCGGTCTGGATCCAAACAAAGAGCGCATCATTGAAGTGGCCACATTGATTACCGATGCCGATTTAAACGTCGTAGCGGAAGGGCCGGTGATTGCGGTGAAGCAGCCTGAT
Source organism: Halomonas sp. 3F2F (assembly GCF_014897805.1). Taxonomy (NCBI): domain Bacteria; kingdom Pseudomonadati; phylum Pseudomonadota; class Gammaproteobacteria; order Oceanospirillales; family Halomonadaceae; genus Halomonas; species Halomonas sp. 3F2F. The sequence goes on along the minus strand of NZ_JABUZE010000130.1, from coordinate 133,997 downwards.
AGCCAGCTGGCACAAATGGATGACTGGAATCAGAAGACCCACGGGGAGAGTGGGCTGGTTGCGCGCGTCAAAGCGAGCACCGTGACTACTGCTGAGGCCGAGCAGCAAACGCTCGATTTTCTTCGCCACTATGTGGTGTCTGGCTCCTCGCCTATGTGTGGCAATAGCATTCACCAGGACCGGCGTTTCCTGGAGCGTGAAATGCCGGATCTTTGGGCGTTTTTCCATTACCGTAATTTGGACGTATCGACCGTTAAGGAGTTGGCAAAACGCTGGAATCCAGGTGCCTTAGCAGGATTTAAAAAGCAGAATGTCCATCTGGCGATGGATGACATCAAGGAGTCGATTGCCGAGTTAGCTCACTATCGCAGTACGTTCTTACGCCTCGAAACGGTAACAGACGAAGAGGAGTGAGGTAGTTTAGAGAAGTGGCTATGCGCCGTCAGTGGCAATTTTTGCACCGCGCTTGAGGCGCTGCTCCTCAAGCGCCCAAGCAACGTGCTCACGTACTAAACTGCTGGGATAGGCTCTTCTTGCCCACAAGGCTGCCTCTACCGCGCGACTCCAGGGTGCATTGCCCAGGCCGATGGCGAGATTGCGCAGCCAGCGTTCGTAGCCTATACGCCGAATGGGGCTGCCTGCTGTTTTATCCAAAAATTCGTCTTCTCCCCAAGCAAACAGGCTAAGGAGGTCGGCGCGGTCAAGGTCATGGCGCGGCGCAAAGTTATCTTCCTGGGTAACGCGGGTGAAGCGAGTGAAAGGACACACCAATTGGCAGTCGTCGCAACCGTAAATACGGTTGCCCATGGCGCGGCGAAACTCCGTGGGTATCGCGCCATGCAGTTCAATAGTGAGATAAGAGATGCATTTGCGCGAGTCGACGACCTTGTCATCTACAATGGCACCGGTTGGGCAGGCGGTGCGACAGGCGTTACAGCTGCCACAGTGTTCCTGAGTAAACGGTGCATCAATAGGAAGCGGCAAGTCGGTATACAGCTCGCCGAGGAAAAAAAGCGAGCCCGCCTTGGGATTGAGTAGCATGGCATTTTTACCAAACCAGCCAAGGCCTGCTTTTTGCGCTAAGGCGCGCTCCATAACGGGCGCTGAGTCGACAAATGCGCGATAACCAAACGCGCCGACTTGCTGCTCGATTTTTTTAGCTAGTTGCGCCAAACGTTTGCGCATTAATTTATGATAGTCGCGCCCCAGTGCGTAGCGTGAAACATAGGCACGGCTAGGTTGGCCCAGCACTTTTGTACTTTCTACTTCAGCGGGTAAGTAGTCCATGCGCACGCTGATAACTCGCTGGGTGCCGGGTTCAAGCTCCTCCGGGCGGGTGCGCTTGGTACCATGTTTCGCCATAAAGCTCATGTCACCGTGGTGACCTTTTTCAAGCCAAGTAGCTAGGTGTTTTTCATGAGCTGCTAGCTGAGTGTCTGTAATACCTACTTGCTGAAAACCTAACTCTCGACCCCATGTTTTGATTAGGGCCGCAAGATGCGTTAAGTCATCATCAGATAGTGAAAAGGTGGTGGAGTTTTGCATGGTAAATCAACGGTAGCGCGTTAAGCGCGCTATGCTAACGCATAAGTGGTTATCAACCTACTAGCGCCCAACTGTCACCAGATTAAGGAGAGATCGTGCCCACGTTAAGTACTTCCTCGCTACGCCCCCTTTATACAGCGGCTCAAGTGCGTGAGCTTGATCGGCGTACGATTGCCGGCGGCATTGAAAGTTTTGCCTTGATGCAGCGAGCAGCCTCCAGTGCATGGCACAGTTTCCGCTCCCGCTGGCCGCATGCACGAAGCGTGACAGTGCTGTGTGGTAGCGGTAATAACGGGGGTGATGGCCATGTGCTTGCTGCGTTGGCCATGCAGTCCGGGCTTAAAGTGCAACGCATCTCACTTAGGCCTTTCGAGGCGCTGACGGGGGATGTCGCCCGCGCTGCCGAACTGGCATCGGCGGCGGGCGTTGGTTTGGACCAGTGGCAGTCAAACACCACCTTGGCTGGCGAAGTGATTGTTGATGCACTGCTCGGCACCGGGCTGTCGGGTGATGTTGCCGGAGAAATAAGGCCGGTGATTGAAGCGATCAATACGTCGCATCAACCGGTGTTGGCGTTGGATATTCCCTCTGGAATCTCGGCAGACACAGGTGCCGTCATGGGGCTGGCTGTCAATGCAGCCTGCACGGTGACGTTTATAGGTGACAAAATTGGCCTGCATACAGGCGATGCACCTGCTTATACCGGCGAAATTGACTTCCGCCCGTTAGGTGTCAAGGCGCAAGCATTCTTTGATATACCGCCCAGCGCATGGCGTTTGGACGATGAGCTTTTGGGGGAGGTGTTCACGCCGCGTTCCCGTATTAGCCATAAAGGTGACCTGGGGCATGTCGTGGTAATGGGAGGCGCACCAGGGTTTGGTGGTGCAGCGTTGCTCGCTTCTCAAGCGGCCGCGCGTTTAGGCGCCGGTAAGGTCAGCTTGGCAACGGCACCTGAGCATGTGACTGCTAGTTTGATGCGCTGTCCTGAAGTAATGGCCCATGGTATTCGCGGTGGCGCCGATGCAGGCCAACTGCCTTCCCAGGCAGATGTGATTGTTGTTGGGCCGGGGCTGGGGCAAGAGGCCTGGGGGCAAGCGATACTGCAGAGTGCCTTGCAATTAGACGTGCCATTAATTGTTGATGCGGACGCACTCAACCTGTTGGCTAGTCGCTGGCCTGATGAGCGTCGTGATAATTGGGTATTAACACCGCACCCGGGTGAGGCGGCTCGGTTGCTAGGCTGTTCCGTCGCGGATGTTCAAGCAGATCGCCCAGCGGCTGCCCGAGCCTTGCAGCGAGCGCGGGGCGGCGTTGTGATTTTAAAGGGGGCAGGTAGCTTAGTGGCTGGCCCCAGCGGGTTAGTAATATGCCCCTATGGCAATCCTGGTATGGCCAGCGGCGGCATGGGGGATGTGCTGAGCGGTATGCTAGGTACACTGGTTGCCCAAAGCGACAACATGGAGCGCGGGGCATGGCTTGGGGTGATGGTGCATGCGCTGGCAGGCGATGAAGCAGCTAAAGCAACGGGTGAACGTGGCTTGCTGGCAAGTGATCTGGCATCCTATGCACGAGTGTTAATTAACCCGTGAAGGCGGCCTACATGCAAGTGCAATTGAATAATGAAGTGTCTCACGTCACCTTTGGTGAGGCATTAGGGCAGGCGCTGCAAGGTCACGGGCGTGTTTATTTAGAGGGCGACTTAGGCGCAGGAAAAACAACATTGACGCGTGGTATATTGCGAGCTTATGGCTACCAGGGGGCGGTTAAAAGCCCTACTTATACTCTGGTAGAACCCTACGAACTGGGGGCGCAGCGCATTTATCATTTAGATCTGTATCGTTTAGCAGATCCTGAAGAGCTTGAGTTTATCGGCGGGCGAGATGTGCTTGCCGATGACGCGCTCTGTTTAATTGAGTGGCCGAGCCGAGGTGAGGGTTGGCTCCCCGCGCCAGATTTGCGAGTGGCGCTGGAGGTAGCTGATCCTGGTCGCTTGGTTACGCTAACCGCAGAAACTGACTTGGGTGAACGGGTGATCAGCGAGATGGTTAGCAAGCATGGCAGTGAACAGCTTGAAAGTGGTGTGATTCAATGGCTATAAACAGCGCACTAAACTATCTGGCACGCAATGTGTCGTTTGGCTGTGTTCTTATGGTGGCAGGCGTGTCATCGCTGCAAGCGGCAACGGTAGAGAGCATGCGGTTGTGGGCGGCTCCTGATCATGCGCGTTTGGTGTTTGATTTGACGGCAGCAGCAAACGCTAATGTATTTTCCCTTGAGAACCCGTCGCGGTTAGTCATTGATCTTGATGAAAGTCATTTAGATACCGATGTGTCCACACTACCGCTGGACGGTAGTGCCATTGATGAAGTAAGAACAGGCATTCGAGACGGCGGTGGGCTTCGCGTTGTTCTGGAGCTGAATCGTGACATATCCCCGCGTCACTTTACGTTGCCGCCAAATGATCAGTATGGGCATCGTTTGGTGGTCGATCTTGAGTACCCTGGCGAGAGCGCGGTTGAGAACCCCATTGATCCGATAGAGGCGATGATTCGTGATCAAGAAATACTTGCCCAACGAGCAAATACGCAGGCCCAAGCCCAAGCCCAAGCCCAAGCCCAAGCCCAAGCCCAAGCTCAGTCTCAAGGGCAGTCTCAGTCTCAAGAGCAAGGATCGTACGAAGTACCATCACCCCAGCAGCAGCCACCTGTCGAGGTTCAGCCCGCGCAGCCGCATCCGCAGCGAGATATTATTATCGCTATTGATGCAGGACATGGTGGTGAAGACCCTGGTGCCATAGGTCCTGCTGGAACCCGTGAGAAAGATGTAGTGCTGGAGATTGCACGACGTCTTGCCGGAGAGGTAAACGGTACGCGCGGCTTTAAAGCGGTGCTCATTCGCGATGGTGATTACTATTTGGGTCTGCGCCAGCGTACCCAGCTTGCTCGGGATCAGAAAGCCGACTTTTTTGTATCAATACATGCTGACGCGTTCACGAGCCCTAGGCCTCAGGGAAGCTCTGTTTATGCCCTTTCCCAGCGAGGAGCAACGTCAGAAACGGCTCAGTGGCTGGCGGATAGCGAAAATCGCTCCGACTTGATTGGTGGTGTTGACGGCAGCCTTTCTTTGCGTGACAAGGATCAAGTACTGCGAGGTGTGTTGCTAGACCTCACGATGACGGCAACGTTAAACGATTCGCTGTCGATTGGTGGTCAAGTGCTTGACCAATTAGGCCGTATCAACCGTCTCCATAAGTCTCGTGTTGAACAAGCCGGTTTCATGGTGCTGAAATCGCCCGATATTCCGTCGCTACTTATCGAAGTTGGCTTTATTTCTAACCCTGATGAAGAGCGTCGCCTGAGGGATCCGGTCCATCAGCGTGGGCTATCAACGGCTATTTTCAATGGTTTGCGTGATCACTTCGAGCGTAATCCGCCGCCAGCAAGTCTATTGGCGTGGCAGCGCGACAATCAGCGTCGACCGAGCGGTAACGAGTACCGTATCCAATCGGGAGATACATTGTCAGCTATTGCCGTACGCCATGGTGTGCCAGTGAATCAGCTGAAGCAGGCCAACGATATTAACGGTGACGTTATCCGTGTTGGCCAAGTGCTACGTATTCCACGTTCATGATCATAAGTTTCCGAGGTGACGGTTGTCTGAATTGATCTCTTCGCCTACGCGCATTCATGTACTTGATCCTCGTCTGGCAAACCAAATTGCCGCGGGGGAAGTTGTCGAGCGCCCTTCGTCAGTGACCAAGGAGCTGATTGAGAACGCCATTGATGCTGGCAGCCAGCGAGTTGAAGTGGAGATAGAGCAAGGCGGCGCTCGGCTTATTAAAGTGCGCGACGATGGTATTGGTATAGGTGAACAGGATTTGCCCCTGGCGCTTGCTCGTCATGCAACCAGCAAAATCAACAGCCTTGAAGATCTAGAGGGCGTGAGTTCGTTGGGCTTTCGTGGCGAAGCGTTGGCCTCGATCAGCTCTGTCTCACGGCTGGAGCTGATCTCTAATGCTGAAGAGGACCCCCGCCAAGGGTGGCGAGTCGTCGCCGAGGGGCGTGGTATGGAGGCGCGGGTAACGCCTGCGCCACACCCCCGTGGTACCAGTGTCGCGGTACGGGATCTGTTCTTTAATACCCCCGCGCGGCGCAAATTTTTACGCACCGAAAAAACAGAGTTTGCCCATGTTGAAGAAGCTTTTCGTCGCCAAGCGTTATCCCGCTACGACGTAGCTTGGGTGCTGCGCCATAATCAGAAAGTGGTGCATCAATTGCCACCAGGAGTGACGCCAGCCGCACGCGAGCGGCGCATTGCTTCTTTATTGGGTAAAAACTTTATTGAGCATGCTCGCTACATTGAACGTGAAGCGGGTGGGTTGCGTATTAGTGGCTGGGTCGGCTTGCCCACGCACTCTCGTTCTCAGGCGGATCAGCAGTACTTTTTTGTCAATGGCCGCGTCGTTCGTGACCGCTTGGTTGCCCATGCTGTTCGTCAGGCTTATCGCGACGTGTTGTATAACGGTCGTCATCCAGTATTTGTGCTTTACCTGGAACTTGACCCTGATGTCGTCGACGTCAACGTACATCCAACGAAGCATGAAGTGCGGTTTCGCGATGGTCGGATGGTGCACGACTTCCTTTACTCTAGCCTGCATCACTGCCTTGCTTCTTCTAAGCCTGCTGAAGAAGAACAGAGCACCCCTTATGGGCATGAAGGTGAAGTAGCAGAGGCGGGTGTCACGGGAAACGCCAATGAGGCCGATGTTCCGGCGCCCGCTCCCCGTTGGCAGCAGCAGGGTATGGCGCTATCAGACTCACCTGAACGCCATCCTGGGGCAGAGCGAGTGCGGCGTTTTATGCAGGGCTACCAGGCGCTGCATCCGGATCATGAAGAGTCGCTATTAACGCCGCAGCCGAGCGCGCCGAGCATTAATACATCAAAAGCGACAGAAGTGCGTGAGGTTCCGCAGGCGATGCCTGAGCATGATGCAACCTCAGCGCCGCCGTTGGGCTTTGCGCTAGGGCAGTTGCACGGTGTTTATATTTTGGCCCAAAACGCTCAAGGATTGGTGCTCGTAGACATGCACGCCGCTCACGAGCGGATCGTCTACGAGCGCATGAAAAACCAGCTGGCTGCTGCCGACGGGATTGATACACAGCCGTTGCTGGTGCCGGTTTCCCTGGCCGCCAGTCGCGCCGAAGTGGCAACCGCTGAAAGTGAGCGCGATGCTATTGCCCAGTTAGGCGTTGAGCTAGATGTGGCGGGGCCAGAAACCTTGTTAGTCCGGCAATTGCCAGCCCTTTTGGCTCAGGCAGATCCAGAAGCCCTGATACGTCAAATGCTCGAAGAGCTGTCGCGGTTTGGACGCACCCATCAGGTTGAAGCACGCATCCATGAGTTGCTGTCGACCATGGCATGCCATGGTAGTGTCCGTGCAAATAGACGCTTAACCATCGATGAAATGAACGCCTTGCTGCGGGATATGGAGCGCACTGAGCGAAGCGACCAGTGCAATCATGGCCGTCCAACCTGGACGCAAATGAGTATGAAAGCACTCGACCGCCTGTTCTTACGTGGACAGTAGCGGCGTGGTTAGTTAAGACAACGAAGGGAGTGCTAAGAGCAGATGGTTGACACACGCCCCTGGGCGATTTTTCTAATGGGGCCCACGGCAGCTGGTAAAACTGACACGGCGATGGCTCTGCATGAGCGTTTGGGGCATGAGCTGATCAGCGTCGACTCAGCGATGGTATATCGCGGGATGGATATTGGCAGTGCTAAGCCGAGTGCTGCCGAGTTGGCGCGCGCGCCGCATCGTTTGATTGATATTCGTGATCCGTCTGAGCCGTATTCGGCCGCTGATTTTCGTGAAGATGCACTGCAGGAGGTGCGGCAAATCAGCGCGGCAGGCAGCGTGCCATTATTGGTTGGCGGGACGATGCTCTACTTCAAGCGTCTGGTGGAGGGCGTTGCTAACTTACCCGCCGCAGACGCCGCCATACGTCAACGGTTGGAAGCTATTTGGCAGAATGAAGGGTTGGCGGCACTTCATCGTATGCTGGCTGAAGTGGATGCCGATTCAGCGCAGCGCATCCATCCCAATGATCCACAGCGCTTAATGCGCGCGCTTGAAGTATATTATGTAAGTGGGCGTCCTATGAGTGAGCTATGGGCGGAACAGCAGCCAGAAACCTTTCCCTGGCGGGTGATGTCGATAGCATTAGCCCCTAGTGATCGCCAATTGCTACACAACCGCATTGCGGTGCGTTTTAAAACAATGTTGGCTGAGGGCTTGATAGATGAAGTCGCCGCCCTCAAACAACGTTCTGACATCCATCTTGGCTTGCCAGCAATGAAGAGTGTTGGCTATCGTCAAGTATGGGAGCACTTAGACGGTAAGTACGACGAAAACGAGTTAATTGAACGTGGCGTGATAGCAACTCGCCAGCTCGCTAAGCGGCAGCTTACGTGGTTAAGAAGTTGGCCGTCGCTTACGTGGGTAGACTCACAGCAGCCTGACGTATTGGATAAGGTGCTGAAATTCGTGCGTGAAAGCGGTGCTTAGCGTAAGATAGTGATTTCGTAAGCAAGTGTTTTCGAGTGGCCGGCTGGCTCTTTTGACAACCCCAGGCCTTTCGGGCAACAAGATTGCGGCGCAGCACCAGTAGGGCGCGCCATTTATAACCAACCCCAACGACAGTTTTAGGGAGAGCAACATGTCCAAAGGGCAGTCCCTTCAAGACCCGTACCTGAACATTTTGCGCAAGGAGCGCATTCCGGTCTCTATTTTCCTGGTGAACGGCATTAAATTGCAGGGCCAGATTGAATCATTTGACCAGTTTGTCATTTTATTGCGCAATACCGTCAGTCAGATGGTTTATAAACACGCTATTTCCACGGTAGTGCCTTCGCGCAACGTGCGTTTGCCGGCACAAGATCCAGCCGCGCCCGACGCGGACATCTAACACCGCTGGATAGCTAGAGAGTCCACGAGGTATTGATTGTTTTTTGAGCGCCCAGATGCCGGTGAAACGGCAGTACTTGTTCACGTTGACTTTCATGATGAGCAAGCACGTGAAGACCCGGGTGAGTTCTTAGAGCTCGTGCGCTCTGCTGGCGCAGAGCCCGCGACATTACTCACTGCTAGCCGACAGCGCCCTGACTCCCGAACGTTTATTGGGTCAGGCAAGTTGGAGGAGCTGCGAGCACTGCTCGCAGCTCACCAAGCAGAACTGGTGATCTTCAACCATAGCCTAAGCCCCTCCCAAGAGCGCAACCTTGAGCATGAGCTCAAGTGTCGAGTGCTTGATCGTACCGGTTTAATACTCGATATTTTCGCGCAGCGGGCACGAACCCATGAGGGTAAGCTGCAGGTAGAGCTTGCCCAGCTTGAATATATGTCCACTCGCCTAGTGCGCGGCTGGACCCACTTAGAGCGTCAGAAGGGCGGTATCGGTTTACGCGGCCCTGGTGAAACGCAGTTAGAAACCGACCGTCGTTTGCTGCGCGGGCGCATTAAATCTATTCATAAACGACTCGATAAAGTTCGCAGCCAGCGCGACCAGAACCGCCGCGCACGTTCACGTGCCGAGATTCACAGCGTTTCATTAGTTGGCTATACCAATGCCGGTAAATCGACGCTGTTTAATGCGCTTACCAATGCTGAGGTATACGCAGCTGACCAGCTATTTGCCACGCTTGACCCGACACTTCGTCGTCTCGAAATTGCAGACGTTGGCCCTGTGGTGATGGCCGATACAGTCGGTTTTATTCGCCATCTGCCCCACAAGTTGGTTGAAGCTTTCCGAGCAACGCTTCAAGAGGCTGCGGAAGCATCGCTGTTGGTGCATGTAATAGATGCTGCTGATCCTGATCGTGATGCCAATGTTGAGCAAGTCGATAGTGTACTCAAAGAGATAGGCGCTGATAGCGTGCCAGTGCTTAAGGTCATGAATAAAATCGACCGTCTTGATAGTGCACCGCGAATTGAGCGCGATGGCCACGGCGTTCCTGAGGTTGTTTGGCTCTCTGCTCAGCAAGGACAAGGCCTTAATTTGCTGCATGAGGCGCTAACCGAACGTTTAGCAAATGATGTTATTGGCTTCTCGCTGACACTGTCTCCGGAGCAGGGTAAGCTGCGTGCAGGCCTGCATGAGTTGAACGCAGTTCGAGAAGAGTATTTTGATGAGCAAGGGCAGTCTGTTTTAGACGTGCGCTTGCCTAGACGTGATTTCAATCAGCTCATGGCTCAACTTGGTGAGCGTGCCAATACCTATTTACCCGTCGCTTTACGCGAAATTGACGAATGGTAGTCAAGTAGGCGGCATCGCATATATGAGCTTAAATATAAGTGAGCTTGGGTATGTGAGCTCCTATGTGAACTCGGGTGGAAGTATGGTACAAGATTTATATAGCAATAATATTAAAAGCACCGGCCTTACTAATCGTAAGGCTAAGTGCAGGTGAACACCTTAGTGGAGAAGAAGTATGGCCTGGAATGAGCCTGGTGGTGGCAACCAGCACGACCCCTGGAGCAGTGGTGGCCGACGTGGTAATAACGGCGGTGATCGTGGTGGAAGTAATGGTGGAGGTGATAATGGTGGCAATAATCAAGGTCCGCCCGACCTCGATGAAGCACTAAAGAAATTTCAAGATAAATTAAACGGAATGCTGGGTGGCGGTGGCAAAAAACGTAATGGTGGTAATGGGAGTGGTAAAAGCGGTGGTGGTAAGCCGCGTAACTCTCTAGCGCTACCTGGTTTGCTGGTCGTTGTCGCTTTAGCTATCTGGGCCGCATCCGGTTTTTATCTGGTCGACCAGTCTGAGCGTGGCGTCGTACTGCGTTTCGGTGAGTATCAGGGCATCGTAGACCCAGGCCTGCAGTGGAATCCGCCGTTAATTGACGATGTTCGTATGGTGAACGTGACCCGTGTTCGGTCAGTTTCTCAAACGCAGTCTATGCTGACGCGTGATGAAAACATCGTTGAAGTGGAGATTTCTGCTCAGTATCAAGTGGCCAATCCACGTGACTTCGTGTTAAACGTACGCGATCCAGCACTGTCTATCGAGAATGCCTTGGACTCCGCCTTGCGTCACGTTGTCGGCGGCACTGACATGATCGACATTTTAACCTCTGGTCGTGAAATTTTAGGTAGCTCTGTGGCCAGCCGCCTCCAATCTTATTTGGATGCTTACGGCGCTGGTATTCGTCTACAGACAATTAACATTGAGTCAACCTCCGCGCCTGCACCCGTTATCGATGCTTTCGATGATGTTATTCGCGCACGTGAAGATCGTCAGCGTACGATCAACGAAGGGATGGCCTATGCCAATGCCATTATCCCAGCGGCTCAAGGCCAAGCGCAGCGTGTCGTTGAGCAAGGTCAAGGTTATAGAGAGTCGGTGGTGGCTGAAGCACAAGGTCAAGCTAACCGCTTTAACGCGTTGTTGACCGAGTATCGCAACGCGCCTGGCATCATGCGTGAACGTATGTACCTGGATGCGATTGAAGACGTCTTTGGTAATACTCCCAAAGTGCTTCTGGATGTAAGTGAAAATGCGCCTTTGATGTATTTGCCACTAGATCAAATGCGTAGTGGTAGCGCTGCTGGCAGTAATGCTTCTTCCAGTAACAGTGGTGATGGTAGAAGTGAATCGATTGATCCGCGGGTTCTGGATTCACTGAGGGGGAGTCAGAGCAGTTCTTCATCCTCGTCATCAAGTAACCCCATTCGCAGGGAGGGCCGCTAAATGATTAATAATCGATCCCTGCTAATCGTAGGTGGCTTGGCCGCTGTGGCTTGGCTAGCTAGTAATAGCTTGTATGTAGTGGATGAAACCCAGCGTGCCGTTAAGCTGCGTTTTGGTGAAGTCATCGAAGAGAATATTCAGCCAGGACTGCATGTCAAAATACCGATTGCACAAACGATCCGTAAGTTTGATACGCGTTTGCTGACCCTTGATACTGACACCAGTCGCTATCTGACCCTTGAGCAAAAAGCGGTTATTGTCGACTCGTACGTTAAGTGGCAGGTAGTCAATCCCACACGTTACTACGAAGCAACTGCAGGCGATGAATTAATGGCGATACGCCTGATTCAGCCGCGTGTAGACGAAAGCTTACGTAACGAGTTTGGTCGCTTGAACCTTCAGGAGATTATCGCCGAACGGCGCGATGATCTGATGACGGGGCCTACCGCTGACCTTGATGAGTTAATGCGTGAAGAGTTGGGTGTCGCGATTCGTGATATTCGTATCAAGCGTATCGACTTGCCAGAGGATGTATCAGCAGCGGTATTTGAGCGGATGCGTTCAGAGCGTGAGCGTGAAGCCCGCGAATGGCGTGCGCAAGGTCAGGAAGAGGCTGAGCGTATTCGCGCTAACGCTGATCGTCGACGTCAGGTACTGCTCGCCCAGGCCAATGAGCGTTCTGAAACGCTGCGTGGTGAAGGGGATGCAGAAGCGGCAGCCATTTTCTCCCAGGCTTATGGTCAGGATCAGGAGTTCTTCGCTTTCTGGCGCAGTTTGAACGCTTATCGTGAAAGCTTCGCAGGTGATAACAACCTGCTGGTACTGGAACCGAATAGTGATTTCTTCCGCTATTTGCGTAGTGCGGTTCCTAGTAACGGAGAGTAGTTATATGTGTGCCCAGCCCCGTTAGGTTATGCAATCCTAGCGGGGTTCATCTGGCGCACAAACGTGATAGACTTAATTAACCGGGCGTCGCCCGGTTTTTTTGTGGCCCTCATTTCACTAGCGCTTGTCCATGAACGCCTAAAACGCGTCATGATGTAGCTGCTTGTTTGGGCCTTCATTGTCTCGCAGGATTGTTCACATGACCATCGCTGACCGCTGGCTATTGCCCGACGGCATGGATGAGGTGCTGCCGCCTCAGGCAAGCCGCATGGAAGAGCTGCGCCGTGCGCTGCTTGATCTCTACCATTGCTGGGGCTACGACCAAGTAATGCCGCCGCCGGTGGAGTTTTTGGACTCCTTGCTTACGGGTACCGGTACCGATCTAGATCTTCAGACGTTTAAATTAACTGACCAACTAACGGGTCGCATGATGGGTGCATCTGCCGATGTAACTCCTCAGGTGGCGCGTATGGATGCCCACTCCCTGAAGCGGCAAGGGCCGGTTCGATTGTGCTACTGCACGAATGTGCTGCGCGCTAAAGCCGACCAGCACCAGGGTGGGAGAAGCCCTGTGCAGGTAGGGGTCGAGCTGTTTGGTCACGCAGGTTTAGAAGCTGACAGTGAAATTATTCATTTGGCACTGGCCAGCTTAAAAGCAGCGGGCGCTGATGAAATTCACCTGGCGCTGGGCCATATTGGCATTTATCGTAGCTTTGTCGAGGCAGCTGCGCTTAGCGATGAGCAGGAGCGGGCGCTGTTTGAAGCACTAGCGCTGAAATCGCCGGGCCAGTTAGCTGGGCTCGTTCACCGCAGTGTCAGCGATCCAGCTTTGGCAGATATGCTGATAGCGCTTGGTGAGCTGCATGGTGATGCAAGTGTGTTAGGGCAAGCACGAGATCGTTTTGCCGGTGCCCCCGCGCCGGTGAGGGCGGCACTTGACCAGTTGGAAGCACTCTATAAAGGCGTATTGGCGCGCTTTGATGTTTCGCTCTATTTTGATTTAGCGGAGCTGCGTGGTTATCAGTACCACACTGGTATGATGTTTGCTGCCTATGTGCCTGGTTATGGCCATGCATTGGCCAAAGGCGGGCGTTATGATGACACTGGCCGTGCTTTTGGGCGTGCGCGTCCGGCGACCGGTTTTTCTATGGATTTAAAACAATTGGCATCCCTGGCGCTGGCTTCACCCAGCCAGGGGGCTGTTTGGGCGCCTGCCCAAGAAGAAGAGTCGCTTAACGCTGCCATTGCTGCGCTGCGTGAGCAGGGTGAACGCGTGATTCAAGCGCTGCCTGGGCAGCGTACTGGGCCGGCGGAGCACAGTTGTGACCGCCGTCTTGAGTTTATTGACGGTCGTTGGCAGACAATGACCCTGACACAAGAGACGAGTGCATAATGGGTAAGAATGTCGTAGTCCTGGGTACCCAATGGGGTGATGAAGGCAAAGGCAAGATTGTTGACCTGCTCACCGAATCAGCCTCAGCAGTGGTGCGCTTTCAAGGCGGTCATAACGCAGGCCATACCTTGGTGATTGACGGTGAGAAAACGGTTCTTCACCTGATTCCCTCTGGTGTGTTGCGTCCAGGTAAAACCTGTGTGATCGGTAATGGCGTAGTATTGTCGCCTGAAGCGCTGATCAAAGAGATCCGTGAGCTTGAAGAGAAGGGCGTGCCGGTACGTGAGCGCTTGCGCTTGTCACCGGCTTGTCCGTTGATCCTGCCTTACCATGTGCGTTTGGACCAAGCACGTGAAAAAGCGCGCGGCATTGCTAAGATCGGCACCACTGGTCGTGGAATCGGGCCTGCTTACGAGGATAAAGTTGCCCGTCGTGGTCTGCGTTTAGGTGATATGCTCCACCGTGAGCGTTTTGCCTCGAAGCTTGGCGAGGTATTGGACTACCACAACTTTGTGTTGGTGAACTATCACGGCGAGCCAGCGGTGGACTTCCAGGAAGTACTGGATAGCGCTATGCAGATGGCCGAAGAGCTACGGCCTATGGTTACAGACACCGTTAGTATGGTGCATGATCTGCGTAAAGCCGGTGAGAACATCCTCTTTGAAGGTGCTCAAGGCTCGCTGTTGGATATTGATCACGGTACCTATCCCTACGTCACCAGCTCTAATACCACCGCTGGCGGAACGGCTACCGGTTCAGGTGTTGGCCCGCTTTACCTTGACTACGTACTGGGTATCACCAAAGCCTATACCACCCGCGTTGGCTCTGGCCCATTCCCGACCGAGCTTTTTGACGACCATGGCCGTCATCTAGCCGAGCGTGGGCATGAGTTTGGAGCAACCACGGGGCGCGCGCGCCGTTGTGGCTGGTTTGACGCCGTAGCATTGCGTCATGCGGTGCAGATCAACTCAGTCTCTGGTATCTGCTTAACCAAGCTTGATGTTTTGGATGGCCTGGAAAATATTCGTGTGTGCGTGGGTTATCGTAGTAAAGATGGCGATGTGCTGGATAATCCGGTTGATTCAGAAGGCTACGAAGCTGTTGAGCCGCTGTACCATGATCTTCCGGGCTGGAAAGAATCTACCCTGGGCGCTAAGAAGGTTGAGGATCTGCCTGCCAATGCACGTGCTTACATCAGCTTCTTAGAAGAGCAGGTAGGTACCAGCATTGATATTATCTCAACTGGCCCTGACCGTATGGAAACGATTGTCCTGCGTAACCCGTTTGAAGGCTAAGCGAGCATTCATGCATAAATAGTGTGTGTTTGTCAGCTGCTGAGATAATTGAGTAGTTGAAAAAAATTGAGAAGTTGAAAAAAGGGGCGATTTAATCGCCCCTTTTTGCTTTTTAGCATCCGTATTGAAACTAAAAGTCGATGCCGCGACGGGCTTGCAGGCCATTGTTAAACGCGTGCCGTACCTCTTGCATCTCTGTCACTGTATCCGCCATTGACACTAAATCCCGATGCGCATTGCGTCCGGTAATAATCACCGTTTGTTCTTGCGGTCGATTGATCAGTGCTTGCTTAACGGTATCAATATCTAAATAACCGAACTTCAACATGTAAGTAATTTCATCCAGGACAACCAGATAAGTCGCTGGGTCTGCGAGCATTTTTTCAGCTTCTTGCCATACTGCTTGGCAAGCTTGGGTATCTGACTCGCGATTCTGGGTATCCCAAGTAAAGCCCGTGGCCATGATGGCAACACTGAGATTTGCGTCTTCTTCCAGCCGATTGCGTTCACCGCACTCCCATAATCCCTTAATAAATTGCACGACACCAACTTTATAGCCATAGCCAAGCGAGCGAGTGACGGTGCCCCAGGCGGCAGTCGTCTTACCTTTGCCATTGCCCGTATTTATCAACAACAGCCCACGCTGCTCGGTAGCGTTGGCCACTTTTTCGTCAACGCGGGCTTTCAGTTTTTCCATCGACGCTTTGTGACGTGCATCGCGATCGCTCATGGTCGGTGTCCATCGGTAAGTGATTAAGTAAATGATGGCTAGGTTAATTCATCCAGCGCCAATTTAATATTGCTGTGGTTAAGTCTTGTATAGTTAATGGTGAATTCTGTTCAAGTTTTGGGGGGTGCCGAAATTAGCGCTGCAAGACACATTATGTAAGAAATTGGCCGGGTAGGGGCTAGCTGCTCTAGAATAGTGGGTCATGTCTTACTAGGAATGATGCCATGCCCTCATTTGATATTGTGTCAGAGTTTGATCAGCACGAAGCGTCCAACGCTATCGACCAAGCAAACCGTGAAGTGCAGTCGCGCTTTGATTTTAAAGGTGTTGATGCCAGCTTTTCACTTGAAGGAGAGAAAGTTCAGCTTGAAGCTGAGGTTGATTTCCAATTAAAACAAATGCTTGACGTGTTGCGCAATCGACTGATCGCGCGGGGGATTGATGCCCGTTGTATGGATATTCAAGACCCGGTGTTGTCTGGCGTGAAAGCCCGTCAGGAGGTCGTTCTAAAGCAGGGGCTTGATCAGGCTGAAGCAAAAGATGTGGTTAAGCGTATCAAAGCCAGCAAGCTAAAAGTACAGGCTCAGATTCAGGGTGAAAAAGTGCGCGTTACGGGTAAAAAACGCGACGATCTTCAGAGCGTGATGGCGCTTTTACGTGGCGAAGAGGGGCCTGAACTACCGCTACAGTTCGATAACTTCCGTGATTAATTAACTCGATCGACAGTAATACGATGATGCAGCGTTAGGCGCTGCCTCATCAAATAATTTATAAGCTTACAGGAGTCACGCACTATGTCTGATCCGCAGCCGGTTTATTTAAGCGACTATCAGCCGCCCGCCTACCTAGTTACCCATACCGAGCTGACGTTTGATCTTGACCCTGCAGCAACCCGCGTAAAAGCACGCCTGCAAATAGAGCGTCATCCAAGCGCTGATTCACAGTCGCCGTTAGTGCTTAACGGTGAGCATCTGACGCTGATATCACTCGCTATCGATGGTAGCCCTTTGGCTGATGCTGCGTATCAGTTAACGGATGAGGTGCTGCACATAGCGGATGTGCCAGAGACCTTTATGCTGGAGAGTGAGGTAGAGCTAGCTCCCAGCAGCAATACTGCGTTGGAAGGGCTGTACCAATCTAACGGCATGTATTGCACCCAGTGCGAAGCAGAAGGCTTTCGGCGAATTACTTATTACCCCGATCGTCCTGATGTGATGGCCACTTTTAAGGTAACGGTGATTGGTAACGCCACCAGTGAGCCAGTGCTACTCGCCAATGGTAACCCTGTTGATCAAGGTGCGTTGGAAAATGGCCGCCACTTTGCAACCTGGGAAGACCCGCACCCGAAACCCTGCTATCTGTTCGCTTTAGTTGCCGGTAATTTGCATAAGGTGGAAGATTCTTTTGAGACTATGAGCGGCCGCAGCGTGACGCTGCAGTTGTGGGTCGAGCAAGAAAACCTAGATAAAACCGAACATGCGATGGCCTCCCTTAAGCGTGCTATGGCATGGGACGAACAGACCTATGGCCGTGAATACGACCTTGATCTGTTTATGATTGTGGCAGTGAATGACTTCAATATGGGGGCAATGGAAAACAAAGGGCTTAATATATTTAACTCCGCTGCGGTATTAACTCATCCCAATACCGCGACGGACGCAGCCTTCCAAAATGTGGAAGGGATTGTTGCCCATGAATATTTTCACAACTGGTCAGGCAATCGAGTGACTTGCCGTGATTGGTTCCAACTCTCTTTAAAAGAGGGCTTTACCGTATTTCGTGATCAGTGCTTTTCCGCCGACACCAACTCGGCTCCCGTTAAGCGCATTCAAGACGTGTCGTTTTTCCGCACTGCTCAGTTCGCCGAAGATGCAGGGCCGACGGCGCATCCGATCCGGCCAGACCACTTTATTGAAATCACCAACTTTTACACCCTGACGATATACGAAAAGGGCGCAGAGGTTGTGCGCATGCTGCGTAATTTACTGGGTTGGGAAGACTTCCGTCGTGGCTCAGATCTTTATTTTGAACGTTTTGATGGTCAGGCAGTGACCATCGAAGACTTTGTGGGCTGCATGGCCGAGGTGTCTGATGTAGACCTTAGCCAATTTATGCGTTGGTACTCCCAGGCAGGCACGCCTGAAATCGATGCGCACGGTGAATACGATTACGCCCATGGGGAGTATCATCTCACTCTGCGCCAACGTACCCCCGCGACTCCAGGACAATCAGACAAACTGCCGTTACACATTCCCGTACGTATGGGGCTAGTGGGCACCAAGTCGGGGCAGGATCTGACATTAACACTGTCAGGTGAGAAGCTAGGTAACGACGCTGTTATTCATCTCACTGAAGATGAGCAGACGTTTGTCTTTACTGATGTTGCTGAAGCGCCTGTTCCTTCACTGCTGCGCGATTTTTCTGCACCCGTAAAGCTACACTTTCCCTATTCGCGTGAAGACCTTGCGTTTTTGCTGACGCATGACAGCGATGGCTTTAACCGTTGGGATGCGGGCCAGCGGCTTGCTATGCTGGCGTTAGATGATCTAATCGCTGCACACCGTAATGGTGTTGAAAAGGTCATGGATAGCCGTGTTGTGGAAGCCTTTAGAACGCTGCTTACCAGCGCTATGAGCGATAAAGCGGTGCTGGCAGAAATGCTGACGCTACCCTCTGAAGCCTATATTGCCGAGCAGCAGCCGATTGTAGATGTGGACGCAATACACGCCGCTCGCGAATTCGTGCGTCAGTCGTTAGCCGTTGCGCTGCGTGATGAATTTGTCGCCGTGTATAAAGCGAACCAAAGCGATGAACCCTACGCGCCAACGCCTGAACAGATCGCCCAGCGTAGCCTCAAAAACGTCGCCTTAACTTATTTAATGGCGATTGAGGACGAAGCGGGCATTACGTTTTGCGAAACGCAGTTTGCTGCGGAACATAACATGACCGATGTTCGTCTTGCGCTGACCTTGTTGGTTCATAGTGACTGTGATGATATCGCGTCTCCAGCACTGAAGACCTTTGGCGAAAAATGGGCACATGACCCGTTGGTGATGGATCAGTGGTTCACCATACAGGTGTCACGCCCGCAGCCAGATGTTCTGGAACGTGTTCAATATCTAATGCAGCACCCAGCATTTTCAATTAAGAACCCTAATAAAGTGCGTGCCCTGATCGGAGCCTTTGCCCAAAATCGGATTAATTTCCATCGTTTAGATGGTAAAGGATACGCGCTGTTAGCCGATGTGGTTATTGAGCTAAATCGCCTGAATCCCGAAATAGCTGCACGGCTGGTGACACCGTTAACCCGTTGGCAGCGTTTCGACGAAGAGCGTCAACAGTTAATGCGCGATGAACTTGTGCGTATTAAGCAGGAGCCTTTATCGTCAAACGTATTCGAAGTTGTTGAGAAAGCGCTGGCATAAGGTAAGCCAGCGAACTAACCATGGAGAGGGAATGCGCCGGTGACAGATACACAGCAGCACTATTTACTGATTATTAACGGTAAGTCTGCCGGTAACCCGGCGCTGCGCGAAGCTGTTGAAGAGCAGCGCAAGACAGGGATGTCGATCATCGTACGTTCGACCTGGGAAGGCGGCGATGCCGCTGAGTTTGCTGCCCAAGCGGTCGAGCTGGGCGCGACGCGGGTCATTGCCTGCGGTGGCGATGGTACCGTGAATGAAGTGGTTAACGGGCTCATGCGGATTGCTCATGATTTGCGACCAGCACTAGGTATTGTGCCGTTAGGCAGTGCCAACGATTTTGCTACTTCCCTCGGTTTGCCGCTGGAGCCAGGGCCAGCGCTTGAGGCCGCAAGGCACTTGTCTCCAGCGCCGATTGATGTGATCAGAATGACCGCTCAGTCAGGCGCAGAAGAAGCGGTTAGTTATTACGTCAACATGACAACTGGCGGATTTGGTGCCGAAATTACCTCATCAACCCCTAAAACGCTAAAGCGCATGTTAGGTGGTGGCGCATACTCCCTAATGGGCGCTTTGAAAGCATGGCGGCACCGTAGTTATTGCGGCACGTTGCATTGGGGGGACCAGCAGCAAGAAGCGTCGCTGTTACTTCTCGCGCTGGGCAATGGTCGCCAATCTGGCGGCGGGCAAGTATTAGCGCCAAGAGCTAAGCTCGACGATGGCCGTTTCGATGTGCTACTGGTCAAGGACTTTTCATCAGCGGCAGAGTTGCCGACGTTGCTGAATGAGTTGCAGCAGTTTCCAGCCGAAGGGCGCTTTGTGCGCTATTTTACCGCCAGCCAGCTGTCGGTAACGACTCAGCCAGATGATGAACCTTGGCCGTTAACCTTAGATGGAGAGGCGCGTCGCTATGAGCGATTTTGCGTCGAAGTAGTGCCGCTTGCGCTGAAAGTGCTGCTGCCAGAAGGGTGCTCACTATTGACGGCTAATGATCGCCACTAAGTGTTTTTTATTATTTGAACCACTGTTAAGGAGAAAATCCAATGGTAAATCGCTTTTGGATGCCGCTACTAGCCAGTCTCGCGCTGCTGCTAAGCGCCTGCGGCGACGCACAGGAAGATACTACGACTACAAATGAGCAGGACACCTCTAGCAGTGACGTGGATGCTCAACAAGCACCTACTGTTGCAGATGGCAGCGAAGAGATGGATGAAGCCGCTAGTGCGGATGATATAGAAGAGGACATTGAAGCGCGCCAAGCGGCAGAGGAGCTAGAGGCAGCAGAGGCACTGAGAGATGACAGTAATGATGCATCGGAAGCCTCAATCTCGCCCAATAACGAAGAGGTGCAGGCGGATGAAGACACGCTTGCAGCGGACCCTGAAGATGCTCTCGATGAAGCCAGTGCTATGCCTGGCGAAACCACTCGTTCAGATGTCGATGACGTTATTGCTGAGACCGAGCGCCGCTTTGAAGAAGCCCAGCGCCGCTTAGATGAGCAGTTTAAAGAAGTCGAGCAGCAGACACCGGTCTTGGAGCCGATGGATGGTGACGCTCCAACCCCAAGTTGGGAAACGGAGTCCAGCTTACCCGGTACGTCTGACTTAGATGATCATTTGGAGGCCACCGACGTAGATGCGCTAATTGAAGACACTGAGCGACGTTTTGAAGAAGCGCAAAAGCGTTTAGAAGAGCAGTTTGAGGCCCTCGAGAGTGAGCAGCCGATCAGTGAAAGTATGGACAGTGAAAGTATGGACAGTGTCGGTGAGGAGCAAGAAACTGAGCGCGCCCAGGAGTAATGTGCTTACATAATCAGTGAACACGAATAAGGCCCGCTGCATGAGCGGGCCTTGTTTTATTCCTCTGGCGTTAGACCGGACGAATGTTAGAAGCCTGAAGGCCTTTTTTACCCTGTGTTACCTCAAAGCTGACTTTTTGACCGTCTTGCAGGGTCTTGAAACCTTCAGCTTGAATTTCGGAGAAGTGGGCAAATAGATCGTCACCGCCGTCATCAGGAGAGATGAAGCCGTAACCTTTGGTCTCGTTGAACCACTTGACAGTGCCAGTCGCCATCGTCCATATCCTTAACATGCTTAATGATTGGGCAAGCATCCTTTGTGAATGCCTGCCAAAATTAATGTAGAAGCAAATAATTCAGACGTCCAGTTGTGGGCTTAAGATTTTTTAACTTTTGGCGGGCTTCCTCTCATGACGCAAATCGGTTTTATCGATGCTCAGTTTGTCTCGTTCCTTGTGGCGATAACGCTGCTATCAATAAGCCCTGGGGTTGATACGCTACTCGTCATCCGCAACACTGCCCGCGGTGGTGTTCGAGATGGTATTGCAACAAGTATCGCTATTTGCTGCGGGTTGTTCGTCCACGCAACTATTTCAGCGTTGGGTATTTCACTGATATTACTGCAGTCGGCCTGGGCATTTCATATGCTAAAACTGGTGGGGGCGGCTTACCTGATTTGGCTGGGCGTCTCCAGCCTGCTGGCGGCGCGTCGTGGCACTCCTTTGCCTGTTCAGGGCGTGATGGCAAGCGGCTCACCAGTGCCATTTTGGCAGCCTATCAAAGAAGGGTTGCTGTCCAATGTCTTGAACCCCAAAACCGTGGTGTTCTATATGGCATTTTTACCCCAATTTATCTCGCCTGCTGATCCAGCACTGCTGAAATCATTATGGCTTGCAGGGGTTCATTTCATGATTGCCAATATCTGGCAAATTAGCGTGGTGCTAATGGTGGGTGGGGCTAGTAAATGGTTGGCCAGCGCTCGTTTTGCACAAACGCTCAATGCCGCTACCGGTGTGGTGCTGGTGGTATTTGGTGTTCGTCTAGCGTTAGAACAGCGCCCGGTATAACCGGGCGCTGTGTCAGTGGAGGGGCTGTTGAGGTTATCGGCTTACAAGCAGCGCGCGATCATAGCGAACGGCCTGCTCACTCTCACTAAGTAGTGAGACGCCCTCGCTGTTGCCGCCGTTTGCCAGGCTTTCGAAAATGACCCGGTAGCTCAACACGGCCTGTACATAATCTCGGGTTTCCCGGAAAGGAATGCTTTCTACAAACAGGTCAAACGATTCCATGCTGTTGTTGCCTAGCCATTGATCTACTCTGCCTGGTCCTGCGTTATAAGCGGCGGTGGCGGCCAACCGATTACCTTGATAGCGTTCCAGCTTGTCACGCAAGTAGGTGCTACCTAAGCGAATATTAAGCTCAGGCTCTAAAACGCCGTAAGGACCTGGATCATTTAGCCCCAGTTGACGACTAACTTGGCTAGCAGTGCCTGGCATTAACTGCATTAATCCCCGGGCACCCGCAGGCGAAAGGGCGACTGGGTTGTAAGCACTTTCACGCCGGGTAATGGCCATCAGTAAATAAGGGTCGACGCCGGTTATGCGGCCCCAATGTAGGAAGCTATCACGATAAGCCGCTGGGAAACGCCAATCCAGCGCGTCCCACATTTCAGCTGCAATCGTGGTTTGCACTAAGCGAGCATGCCACTGCTGGTGAGCGGCGTAATCGGCGAGCGCCCGCGCCTGATAAGGTGTGCCATTCTGTACGGCATATAGCCACTCGCTGTTGGCTAACCCATCTTCGCCTATACGTAGGAGTGCTTCAGTGCGCTGAACCACCGGCAGGCGTGCCGTTTGTGCCCTAGTGGTTTCGTCAAAATGGTTGCGTTCTAAGTTGAGCTGGTAGGGTTGGTTGAGTTTTTCGGCAGCAGCAAAGCCATAGAAACTTCGGTCGGTTGCTGCTTGTTGGTAACGCGCTAACGCTGCGTCACGATTACCCAGTTGCTCATTGGCCCTGGCTAGCCAGTACTGCCAGCGGCTACTTTCCTGCTGACTGCTAGGCATTTCAGTGATCCAGTGGACGACATCGGTCCACTGTCTTTTGGCCAGAGCGTCGCGAACGCGCAACTCTAATACGCGTTCGCTGTTCAGCGAGGGTAGGACGCTGTCGACCCAGGAAAGGGTGCCAGGAACGTTGCGTACGAGTGCATAAAACGCAAGTTCTTCTTCGATCGCTTGGCGGTCAGTATGGGCTAAGTTGAGGCGTGGCCCAATGGCTTGCCACGTTGAGAAGGCTGCTGGGGTGTTTTCACGCGTGTAGCGCTGCATGGCGGCTTTATAAAACGCCGCCGTGGCAGCGCATTCAGGGCCAAGACAGGTAGGTGCTGAGGCAAGCGCGCCTGATGAGTTTATGACCGTTTCAGCGGTATTCAGTGCTGTTTGCCACTGACTGCTCAACAACCCGCCTAGATAGCTGCTTAAGCGCTCTTCGCCCGCCTGCCAGGCGAGCATTTTACGCTCCCAAATTGCCGTGGCATCAATGGTGCCATCCGCGCGAAGGCGATTGAACAGCGGGTCGCAGGCATCTGGCTGGGAGCTACCCACGAGCCACAGCTCAAGCCCCGCTTCGCGAGCTTCAGCAGGTGCTCTATCCAAGAGAGCTGTGTAGTAGTAACACTGACGAGCAGTGCCTGTTGGTACGCCGTCAGCAACGGCAAGCAGGTCGCCAAATCGGCCCGCATAGCCATACTTTGCGATCGCTTGGCCACGCATCCATTCTGATAGCGGTGAATCAGCATGGCGCTCGATAAACTGCAGCACTTGACTGGGGGCTGCATTAGGCAATTGGCTACGTAGGCGATGGTAGTCAACATAGCCGCTAAGGATATGCCCCTCTATCGCGCGGTCATTGATCTGTTGCCACTGCTGTTGACGTGCAGCTTCAAGTGCCTCACGCATCGCTGAGTCAGATGTTGCCCAGGAGGCAGTTGGTAAGCCGATGAGCATTGCCGCAAATAGGCTGCGAAATGTTAATCGAAATGGCGAAGCTTGCATGGCACTCCCTCTTGCTCGCTAATGGTGTCTAGCCGCTATAGTGCTAGAACTGTATTGCTGGGTCGATGATGAACTAAATGTGCCAACAATGTTCTGATAATTACGAAACCTAGAGGATTCAATAACGATGGCACGAATGTCTACGTGGTGGTTGTTTCGACGGCTCAAAACACGTGTATGGGCAGTGAAACGCATTGGCCGAGCTCTAAAGCTGTTTTTGCCTATGACGCGTGACGTGCTGCGAGGCAGTTTTCGCCCTATTCCCTGGTCGGCCTTTGGGCTGATGGCGCTAGCACTTGCTTATCTTGTCATGCCTTTTGATCTTATTCCCGACTTTCTCGTAATGATTGGCATTGTTGATGATGTTTTGATCGTAGGTTGGTTACTTAATCGTGTCGATGCCCACCTGTCAGAATATCGTAATTGGAAATATGCAGAGCAAACGCCAGCCGCTTCTTCTCACTCACCTTCTTGAAATCCCGCCGCTTATCCCCATATTGAGTTCACAACCTTTTCCGCTCTTGCCTAACGTTAGGCAGGAGCGCCAAGCACAACGTGATTAATGAGGGCTAAGCGCATGACGACGGCAACCCAGGAAGAAACTCTTGGCTTTCAAACGGAAGTTAAGCAACTCCTAAATTTAATGATTCACTCCCTGTACTCTAACCGGGAGATATTTTTACGCGAGCTGATCTCTAACTCAGCTGATGCCTGTGACAAACTGCGTTATGCCGCACTTGATAACGATGCGCTTTATGAAGGTGACAGCGAGCTGCGCATTGAAATTGAGCATGATCGCGAGGCTAACACCATCACGCTACGTGATAATGGCATTGGCATGAATCGCGATGATGTCATTGCGAATCTGGGTACTATCGCACGCTCAGGTACCGCAGAGTTCCTAAAGCAGCTCTCTGGCGAGCAGCAGAAAGACGCTAAGTTGATTGGCCAGTTCGGGGTAGGTTTCTACTCTGGATTTATCGTTGCTGATGAAGTGACGGTACACACCCGCAAAGCGGGCACTGACGCCTCAGCAGGGGTCGAGTGGCGCTCAAAGGGTGAGGGTGAGTTCACCGTTGCTGATATTGAGTGTGAACGTCACGGTACTGAAATCACGCTGCATCTTAAAGACGATGCTAAAGAGTTTGCCGACGACTATCGCCTGCAAGGGCTAGTGCGCAAATACTCCGACCATATTGAAGTGCCCGTACGTATGCCTAAAACCGAAACGGCGAAGGACGACGAAGGCAACGATATTGAAGGCAGTGAAATCACCACGTGGGAAACGGTTAACGAAGCGACTGCGTTATGGGCTCGTCCGAAAAGCGATGTCACTGAGGACGAGTACAAGGCATTTTACAAGCACGTTGCCCACGATTTTAGCGATCCGCTGACCTGGAGCCACAATAAGGTTGAGGGTAAGCTGGAGTACACCAGCCTGCTGTATGTGCCGGGTCGTGCACCGTTTGACATGTTCGATCGTGATGGCGCGCGAGGCGTTAAACTGTATGTTCAGCGTGTGTTCATTATGGACGACGCGGAGCAGTTCTTGCCCCTGTATCTGCGTTTTATCAAGGGCGTATTAGATACCCGCGATCTCTCTCTGAACGTTTCTCGTGAGCTGCTCCAGCAAGACCCCAAGGTCGATAAGATCAAGGGTGCGTTGACCAAGCGTGCGTTGGATATGCTCAAGAAGTTGGCGAAAGACAATGAGCAGTACCAGACCTTCTGGAATACATTTGGCAGCGTGCTAAAAGAGGGGCCAGGTGAAGACGCCGCCAATCGCGAAAAGATTGCTGGCCTGCTCCGTTTTGCTTCAACGCATACCGATACTGCCGCCCAGGAGCAGTCACTGGTCGACTACGTTGAGCGTATGAAAGAGGGGCAGAAGAAGATTTACTACGTGGTCGCCGACAGCTTTAATGCGGCGAAAAATAGCCCGCACTTAGAGATCTTCCGTAAGAAAGGTATCGAAGTGCTGCTGCTATCGGACCGTATTGACGAGTGGCTAATGAGTCATCTCACCGAGTTTGATGGTAAATCGTTTGCCGATGTGGCTAAAGGTGAGTTGGACCTTGGCGATGTGGAAGACGAGGAAGAGAAGAAAGCTCAGGAAGAAACAGCTAAAGCCAAAGAAGACTTGGTTAAGCGCGTCAAAGAAGCGTTAAGCGAGGGTGTTCAAGAGGTGAAAATTACCCACCGCTTAACTGATTCGCCCGCCTGTGTCGTGCTTCCTGAGCATGAAATGGGCTATCAGATGCGTCGGATTATGGAAGCTGCTGGCCAGCCATTGCCCGAGGTGAAGCCTATTCTGGAGCTAAACCCCAACCATGCTCTGGTGGCGCGTCTGGAAAATGCTGACGGCGACCTGTTTGGCCAGTTGGCGCATATTTTGCTGGATCAGGCGATCATCGCTGAAGGCGGTCATCTTGATGACCCCGCTGCCTATGTTAAGCGGCTTAATAACGTCTTAACGGCTTGATAAATCAGTAGTTGATCGACGCGGCCCGCTTGGATATCCAAGCGGGCCGCTTGTTTTAATAGAGATGATGATAAAGTAAGCGCTAAACGCACGAGACCAATGATCAGGATATCGTCATGGCTGATGAGCAGCAGATGAATGTCGCAGTGCTGGGGGGCGGAAGTTTTGGTACCGCTCTGGCGAGTATTGCAGCAGATAATGGCGCAAAGGTGCGCCAGTGGATGCGCGATGAAGCTTTGGTGACGCAAATAAATCACGAGCATCGCAATGGGCGCTATCTACCACATTATGTAATTAATCCCGCCGTCATCGCGTCTACCGATCTTCAATCGGTGCTAGAAGACGCTGAGTTAGTGCTGATTGCTATCCCTTCCAAAGCGTTTCGCAGTGTTGTTCAAGCTGCCAAACCCTGGTTAACCCCGGAACAAATTCTGGTCAGCACCACCAAAGGTATTGAGCAAGATAGCTTTTTGCTAATGAGTCAGGTGCTTGAGCAGGAAACTGGGTTTCCCCACGTCGGCGTCATAGCGGGGCCTAATTTAGCGTCCGAAATCGCTGATAAGCAGTTGACCGCCACCGTCATTGCCAGCGCCGATGCGCTTACCAGAACGCGGGTGCAGCAAGCGTTAGGCTGTCGCTATTTTCGCGTCTATGCCAGTAATGATCGTCATGGCGTTGAGCTGGGTGGGGCGCTTAAAAATATCTACGCCATTGCCGCAGGTATGGCGGCAGCGCTGGGTATGGGGGAGAACACTCGCAGCATGCTGATGACGCGAGCACTAGCAGAAATGAGCCGCTTTGCAGTTGCGCAGGGTGCTAACCCGATGACGTTTTTAGGCTTGGCTGGCGTCGGTGATTTAATCGTTACCTGCTCTTCAAATCTATCCCGTAACTATCGGGTTGGCTACGCCATGGGGGAAGGGCGAGGTCTTGATGAGGCAGTGTCGGCATTAGGTCAAGTAGCTGAAGGGGTAAATACCGTCAAGCTTGTCTGCGCTAAAGCGCGTGAAATGGGTGTTTATATGCCGCTGGCTGAGGGCCTGAATCGCGTGCTGTTTGAAGGTGTTCCGGCTCAGGAGATGGCACGCACTCTGATGATGGGCGAGCAAAGCAGTGATGTGGAATTTATTCTGCCTCGTGAGGCTGTTCAGCAAGCCCACCGTGAAAATGGAGGCAGGAATGCCTAGTGTGCTAGTTATGCGCCATGGTGAGGCTGCATCGGGGTTTCCCGATCAATCGCGCCGATTAACGCCTCGTGGTGAGCTTGAAGCCGAAAAAATGGCCCGCTGGCTGGCCATGCGTATTGAGCAGGGTGAACTATCTTCCCCCACGATTTATGCCAGCCCTTTTGTACGAGCTCAGCAGACAGCTCAGCGGATCTGTGATGCTTTGGGTGTGCAACTTAATACATTGGCGTTTATTACCCCGGAAGATTCACCTGGTGATGTCAGTGAATGGCTGCTAAATCAATCTGCAGATGCCCCGATTATGCTCGTCAGTCATATGCCGCTGGTGGGTGAGCTGGCGGGCCTGTTAGTAGAAGGAGTGCCGAGCCAGGGAATTGGCTTTCCTACCGCCGCCATTGCAGAGCTGGAGGCTGACGTGTGGGCCGCCGGTTGCGCGCAGCTAAAACGCTTTACCCAGCCAAGCCAGTTGTTATAGACACAAAAAAAGCGGCTGCCGAGGCAGCCGCTATGACATTGCTGTCACTTGTCGGTCGACGTTACAGCAATGCGTCCAGCTTCTCTTTTAACAAGCCATTAACTTGCTGCGGATTCGCCGTGCCGCGAGATGCCTTCATGACTTGGCCAACGAAGTAACCAATCATCTTGCCGCGTTTCTCTGGCTCAGAATCACGATATTGAGCAACCTGAGCCGGGCTCTCTGCGATAACCTGGTCAATCATCGCTTCGATCGCGCCAGTATCCGTTACTTGCTTCAAGCCTTTTGCGTCAATGACGGCGTCGGCGCTATCGCCTTGTCCATTCCACAGTGCTTGGAAGACTTGCTTAGCGGCTTTGCCGTTAATGGTGTCATCCAGTACGCGACTAATCAGCTCGCCGAGCTGTTTTGCGGAAACCGGGCTGTTCTGAATGCTTAGGTTCTCACGGTTAAGCGCACCCGAAAGCTCCCCTTGTACCCAGTTAGCGGCTTGTTTAGCATCGCCGCACACTTGTTGTACTTCTTCGAAAAACTCGGCCATTTCTCGGCTAGCAGACAGTACGTGGGCATCATAGACCGATAAGCCTAGCTCACTCTGGAAACGCGCCCGTTTGTCGGCAGGAAGTTCTGGCAACTGGCTGCGAAGATGATCAAGGTAAGCTTGATCTAACACCACGGGTAACAGATCCGGGCAGGGGAAGTAGCGATAGTCGTTAGCTTCCTCTTTGGTACGCATACTGCGGGTTTCATCGCGCTCAGGATCAAACAGGCGGGTTTCCTGCACGACCTTGCCACCGTCTTCGATCAGCTCAATCTGGCGCTCGACCTCATAAGCAATCGCGCGCTCAACAAAGCGGAACGAGTTGACGTTTTTGATTTCCGCGCGAGTACCGAAGGCTTCTTGGCCTTTAGGGCGCACTGAAACGTTAACATCGCAGCGCATTGAGCCTTCCGCCATATTGCCGTCGGAAATGCCCAAATAGGTCACAATAGAGTGAATCGCTTTGAGATACGCGGCGGCCTCTTTTGCGCTGCGCATATCCGGTTCAGAGACGATTTCCAGTAGCGGTGTGCCCGCCCGGTTAAGGTCGATGCCCGTCATGCCATGGAAGTCTTCGTGCAGCGACTTGCCAGCGTCTTCTTCAAGATGGGCGTGATGAATACGAATACGCTTGGTCGATTCGTCATCTAGGGTGATTTCAACATCACCTGCGCCGACGATCGGATGATACATCTGGCTGGTTTGGTAGCCCTTGGGCAAATCGGGATAGAAGTAGTTTTTACGGTCGAACACCGATACTTCAGGAATGTCGGCGTGTACCGCAAGCCCAAATTGAACGGCCATGGCAACGGCCTGCTCGTTCAGCACAGGCAGAACGCCGGGTAAGCCAAGGTCAACAGCACAGGCTTGAGTGTTCGGTTCTGCACCAAAAGCGGTGGAAGCGCCGGAGAAAATTTTCGAACGAGTTGCGAGCTGAACGTGTACTTCCAGCCCAATCACGGTTTCCCATTGCATTAGGCGTTCTCCTCGGCAAAAGCAGGGCGTTGTAAGTGCCAATCAGTGGCTTGCTGGAACTGGTGAGCCACGTTTAGCAGCTGTGCTTCTGCAAAGTGGGTACCCAGGATCTGCAGGCCAACCGGACGGCCATTGGAAAAGCCTGCAGGAACACTGATGCCAGGAATGCCGGCTAGGTTAACGGCGATGGTGTAAATGTCCTGTAGATACATGGACACCGGATCTTTCTTAGCGCCAAGATCAAACGCGGGCGTTGGCGATGCGGGCCCCATCAGTACGTCTACGTCTTCAAAGGCGTCCAGGAAGTCCTGTCGAATCAAACGACGCACTTTCTGCGCTTTGGTGTAGTAGGCGTCAAAAAAGCCTTCAGAAAGCGTGTGTGTGCCAATCAGGATGCGCCGCTTCACCTCATCGCCGAAGCCTTCCGCACGAGACCGCGTGTAGAGATCAATAAGATCAGCCGGTGCATCGCAGCGATGCCCGAAGCGCACGCCATCATAGCGGGAGAGATTCGAGGACGCCTCTGCGGGGGCGATAACGTAATAAGCCGGAATCGCATAGTGGGTATGCGGCAGGCTCACTTCGCGTACGGTCGCTCCTAATGATTCATATACTTTCACTGCCTCGCGGACCGCTTTTTCGACGTCAGCGTCTAAACCATCACCAAAGTACTCCTTTGGCAGGCCGATTTTGAGGCCAGAAAGCGGTGCATTGAGCGTTTCTGTGTAGTCGGGAACGCCGCGGGCAACGCTGGTGGAATCACGTACATCATGGCCAGCAATAACATTGAGCAGGTGCGCGCAGTCTTCAGCACTTTTCGCCATAGGGCCAGCCTGATCGAGGCTAGACGCATAGGCAA
This sequence comes from Halomonas sp. 3F2F, assembly GCF_014897805.1. Lineage (NCBI taxonomy): Bacteria > Pseudomonadati > Pseudomonadota > Gammaproteobacteria > Oceanospirillales > Halomonadaceae > Halomonas > Halomonas sp. 3F2F. The sequence continues at coordinate 103,604 of NZ_JABUZE010000130.1, read as the reverse complement.
TAATGCCATAGCGAGAAACGCGGCCATACGTAGGCTTCAAGCCGGTAATGCCGCAAAATGCCGCGGGTTGGCGAATAGAGCCGCCGGTATCTGTGCCCATCGCAGCAGGGACAAGGCCTGCTGCTACTGCGGCGGCACTGCCACCTGAGCTGCCACCGGGAACCGCAGTAAGGTCCCAGGGGTTTTTGACCGCGCCAAAATAGCTATTTTCGTTGGAAGAGCCCATAGCGAACTCGTCCATGTTGGTTTTGCCCAGGCTAATGGTGCCCGCTGCGTTAAGTTTTTCTACCACGGTGGCATTGTAAGGCGCGATAAAATTATCGAGCATTTTCGAACCGCAGCTGGTTTTCACCCCTTGAGTACAAAAGATATCTTTCAGTGCGAAGGGAATGCCTGTTAGCTTGCCAGCCTTGCCTGCAGCACGCGCATTGTCGGCAGCTTCTGCCTGATCAAGTGCTTGCTCGGCGGTGACAGTAATAAAGCTATTGAGCGCGCCATCAGCTTGCTCGATACGCTGTAAAAAGTGTGAAGTCAGCTCTCGGCTGGAAAGCTCACCGCTTTTCAGGGCGGCGGCAAGCTGCGTTACGGTTTTATCATGCATGACCCGGAAGCTCCGTTCGGGGGCGAATAGAAAGAGCAGAAAATAGCGGCCTGTGCGTGGTAATCTGGCTACTCCACCACGCGGGGTACGAGATACAGGCCATTTTCTACTGCCGGAGCACAGCGCTGGAAAGCGTCGCGCTGATTAGTTTCCGTGACTTCGTCGGCTCGCAGCCGCTGTGTGGCATCCAGCGGGTGCGCAAGCGGCGCAACGCCATCGGTGTCCAGGCTTTGTAGCTGGTCGACCATGTCCAGGATGCGGCTTAGATCGTCGACAAAACCACTGGCTTGGTCATCGCTAACGGCGAGTCGGGCCAAGTGTGCGGCCCGGCGCACATGAGATTCTTCAAGCGCCATGATCGAATTTTCCTCGCAAACGTGATGGAACATATTCCGCGTTCAGCGGTATACATACGGTCATCTTAAATTCGTCTTGTGTAGCAGACGTAGAAAATAGCCGCAAAAGGTACCACATATTGGCCCTAACGGGCAGTATTAGGCACGACTCGTGCTTGCTGCCAAGGGGTAGCGGTGATACCGTTTGCATCCGCACAGGGTTCCCGGTCTGCACTAGGTAACAACATCCATGTTCAAACGTTTGAGGGGGCTGTTTTCCAGCGATCTGTCGATCGACTTGGGTACGGCCAACACACTGATTTATGTACGCGGTCGTGGCATCGTTCTCGATGAACCGTCCGTAGTCGCTATCCGCCAGTCTGGCAACATGCGCAGCGTGGCATCGGTTGGCACCGACGCCAAACGTATGCTCGGTCGCACGCCAGGCAATATTACCGCCATCCGCCCGATGAAAGATGGTGTTATTGCCGACTTCACCGTGACAGAGCAGATGCTTCAGCACTTTATTCGTAAAGTGCATCAAAGCACCTTCTTAACGCCCAGTCCTCGCGTTTTGGTGTGCGTTCCCTGCATGTCAACGCAGGTTGAGCGGCGCGCTATTCGCGAGTCGGCGGAAGGTGCTGGTGCTCGTGAAGTGTTTTTAATCGAAGAGCCGATGGCCGCCGCAATTGGTGCCGGGCTTCCGGTTGAAGAAGCGCAGGGCTCAATGGTGGTTGATATCGGTGGTGGTACTACCGAGATTGCCATTATTTCGCTCAACGGCGTGGTTTATTCAGAATCTATTCGTGTCGGTGGTGACCGCTTTGACGAGGCCATCACTGCGTATGTGCGTCGTCACTACGGCAGCTTGATTGGTGAAGCCACCGCTGAGCGAATCAAAGAAGAGATCGGTTGTGCTTATCCCGGGGGCGAACTGCGTGAAATTGATGTGCGTGGACGTAACCTAGCGGAAGGCATACCGCGTAGTTTCACACTGAACTCCCATGAGATTCTCGAAGCGCTTCAAGAAACCTTGGGATCTATTGTGGCAGCGGTCAAGAGTGCTCTTGAGCAATCACCACCTGAGTTGGCTTCCGATATCGCTGAGCGTGGCTTGGTGCTGACAGGAGGTGGCGCACTGTTGCGTGATCTCGATAAATTAATCGCTGAAGAGACAGGCTTGCCGGTGATTGTGGCTGAAGATCCGCTCACCTGTGTGGCCCGCGGTGGCGGCAAGGCACTGGAAATGATTGATCAGCATACCTTCGAGTTGCTGTCGAGCGACTGATCGTAGCGGTTTATCGCGGGGGATTGCCTATTAAACCGCTATTTTCGCACGCGTCATTGCCAGGGTATCGGCTATTCTTCTGTGTGCTATTGGCAAGCATTTTAATGTTTGCCGACCAGCGATTTACCCGCATGGAAGATGTGCGCGCCCAAATGACGATGATTGTTGCCCCAATTCAGTGGGTCGTTAGCGTGCCTAGCGATCTGCTTAACTGGGGGGCGCTTGCGCTTTCTGACCAGCAAGCGCTCGTCGATGAGAATCGTCGCCTGCGTGAGCAAATTTTGACGCTTTCACATCGTGGTCAGCGGTTGGCGAATCTAACCGCGGAGAATGCCGAATTACGTGATCTTCTGAAGGCAGCTCAGCGTAGAGATATTCCGTACATAACTGCTGAGCTACTGTCGCTAGATAATGATCCTTTTAGTCATCAGATGGTGGTTGACCGGGGGCATCGAAATGGTGCTTATGTCGGTCAGCCGGTGATTGATGCTTTTGGCTTGGTGGGGCAAGTGACTGCTGTGTCGGCGTACTCAAGCCGCGTTCTGTTACTGGCTGATGCGAGCCATGCATTGCCCGTTCAAGTGAATCGTAATGGCCTGCGATTTATTGTGCAGGGAGCTGGTCGTTACGGAAGCGTGAATGTTTTGCATGTGCCGGATACAGCAGACATTCGTGAAGGTGATCTGCTGACCACGTCAGGGTTGGCAGGACGCTTCCCGCCAGGCCATCCCGTTGCTAGGGTCACCGACGTTTACCACGACCCAGGTCAGCCTTTCGCTCAAGTGACCGCAGAGCCCTCTGCTCAGTTGCAGCGTTCACGTCACTTCCTATTGTTGTTCCCGCCGCCCCGTGAAGAGATAGAGGATACTATTTGGGGAGAGGGTATGGATATTTCAGCCGCTGCACTGCACGCTGCCCAGCGTATTGGTTTGCAGCAGGATGCTGCACGAGAGGTGCAGTAATGGCTAAGACGCCGGTCGTATCGCTTATCTTTGTATGGTTTACGCTTGTCCTTGCATTGTGCTTGCAAGTGATGCCTTTAGCTGAAGGGTGGCAAGTCTACCGTCCTGAGTGGATAGGGCTAATGCTGATTTACTGGTGCATGCGAACGCCGGATAGAGTGGGTGTTTTTCATGGCTTTGTTATCGGCATTCTGATGGATTTGATCGAAGGTACCGCGTTAGGTCAGCATGCTCTGATATTGTCGCTGTTGGCCTTCTTATGCGCCCTGGTTTACCCCCGCTTTCGCGCTTACTCTTTAGTACAGCAGTCTGTTCTCGTGCTGGTCTTATTAGGCTTGGTGCAGTTGATTGAGCAGTGGTTACGCACGCTGACGGGGGATTTTTCAATCCATTTGTCTTTTTTGATTCCATCACTGATCAGTGCTGTTCTGTGGCCCTGGTGGTCTACCATGCTTAAAGCGCTCGAACAGCGTTTAGCTAGCGTTTGATAAGCTGCTGGAGTTGCTGTAATGGATAGTTCACGTTCTGCATCGTCGCCTGTGTTATGCCTTGCCTCGGCATCTCCCAGACGTAAGGCGTTGTTAGCATCGATAGGTGTGGCGGTCGAGGTCATGCCAAGTGATGTAGATGAAACGCCGCTCAAGGGTGAATCTGCGCAAGCTTATGTGGAGCGCTTGGCGAGTGCGAAAGCGCAAGCGGCTGTTTCAAGAACAGCCCTTCCTGTGCTGGGTTCAGATACGGCTGTGGTAATTGATGATCAGATATTGGGCAAGCCAATTGATGAGCATGATGCAGCCGTTATGCTTAAGAAGCTGTCTGGGCGTCGTCATAATGTATTAACAGCGGTCGCTGTGGCTGGCCCCAAGGGTGTACTCTCTTGTTGTGTGACAACGGTCGTCAAGATGCGCGTAATCAGTCAGCAGGAAATAGCTGACTATTGGCAAACCGGTGAGCCAGTAGACAAAGCCGGAGGATACGCCATCCAAGGTTTAGCCGCTGTGTTTGTTGAAGAAATTAAGGGTAGCCATTCAGCAGTCGTGGGGCTGCCACTCTATGAAACAACACGCTTGTTGTGCCAGCAAGGGGTGCCAATCTGGTCGGGCTGCTATCAGCAGAGATAACCGCCATTTCGCCGCCTGCCGTGTTGGCAAGGATACTGTGACTCAATAAGGAATTTTGCATGAGCGGTGAAGTCCTCATCAATTTAACGCCAATGGAGACTCGCGTTGCGCTGGTGGAAAATGGTGTCTTACAAGAGGCGCTCATTGAACGCTCACGTAGGCGCGGCATTGTAGGTAATATCTACAAAGGCAAAGTAGTGCGTGTACTGCCTGGTATGCAGGCTGCTTTTGTTGATATTGGCCTTGAGCGCGCGGCGTTTATTCATGCCCATGAGGTAATGCCATCAGGGACGCCTAATGATGAGCAGCAGACTATTGGTCAGTTGCTACATGAAGGTCAGGCGCTTGTCGTTCAGGTGACCAAAGACCCCATTGGCACCAAGGGTGCCAGGCTCACTACCCATCTCTCGATTCCGTCACGTTATCTTGTCTATATGCCTGACTCTCCCCACCATGGCGTGTCTCAGCGCATTGAAGATGAGCGAGAGCGGGAGCGTTTAAAAGCGCTGCTAGATAAGGGAATTGACGAGCAGACCATCGAGGTAGCCGGTGGCTTCATCGTGCGCACTGCGGCAGAAGGGGTTGGTGATGAAGAGCTGGCGGGTGACATGTACTTCCTGCTGCGTATTTGGCGCAAAGTCAGTGAGCGTAAAATAACGGCGGCGTCGCCTAGTGTGATCTACGATGACCTGCCGTTGTTTATGCGTACATTACGGGATGTCATGCGCGATGATATTGAAAAAGTGCGCATCGATTCCCGCGAGAACTTTATCAAACTGGTCGAGTTCGCTGAAGAATTTATGCCAGATGCGGTAGATCGTATCGAGTATTATCCAGGCGAGCGACCCATTTTTGATTTGTATAGCGTTGAAGATGAAATTCAAAAAGCACTAGGTCGCAAGGTTCAGTTGAAGTCTGGTGGCTATCTGGTTATCGATCCGACAGAAGCGATGACCACGATCGATGTTAATACCGGTGGTTATGTCGGTCACCGTAATCTTGAAGAGACGATTTTTAAAACCAACCTGGAAGCGGCGACTGCGATTGCCCGTCAGCTAAGGCTACGCAACCTTGGCGGCATCATCATTATCGACTTTATCGATATGGTGGATGTAGAGCATCAGCGCCAAGTGTTACGCGTGCTTGAGAAAGCGCTTGAGCGTGATCATGCGAAGACGAAGTGCACCGGGGTGACTGAGCTGGGCTTAGTGCAGTTGACCCGTAAACGCACGCGGGAAAGCCTGGAGCAAACCTTGTGCGAAGCTTGCCCAACATGCAGTGGGCGCGGGACGTTGAAAACGCCTGAAACTGTTTGTTACGAGATTTTTCGTGAGATATTGCGCGAAGAGCGTGCCTACAGTGCCGAAACATATATGGTGCTTGCTTCTCAACCGGTGGTTGACAGACTGTTGGACGAAGAGTCTGCGGCGGTTGCCGACCTGGAAACGTTTATTAATAAAACCATTCGATTTCAGGTAGAGCAACACTACTCCCAAGAACAGTACGACATCGTACTAATGTAATGATAGCGTTACGTTTATTCTCTCGATGGTGCCTAGTAATGATCGCCTCGTTACTAGGCGGCCTTGCTGTCTTTCTATTGTTGGCGCGCTTATTAATTAGCCAATCCAGTCTGCTAACACCGAAAATAGAAGCGTTATTAGAGGCCCGTGTGGGGGTGCCCGTTACTATCGAGCACCTATCGCTGTCGTTGGCGCGTAACGATCTTGTGTTGCAATTGGAGGGCGTGCATTCAGCGACGCCTGACGGGCAGCAATTAGTATCCCTTGAAAGTGCACATTTGCGGCTTGATGGTTGGGCGACATTGAGAAGCATTGCACCCGTGTTTAATGATGCGCGCATCACAGGCCTTGAATTTCATCTATATCAGCAGGGAGACGCTGCTTGGGGTTGGCCGGCACCAGCAGAGCTGCCGATTGTTATGTCTCAGGAGCCCACTGTTGATTTAGCGGCATTGGACGCCTGGGCAGGTCTTATTCTTCGCCAGCGATTGTGGGTAGATAATACTCGTCTGGTGCTGCATGGAAGCCAGCAGGCCGTCACCTTGCACGCGCCTACCTTACTGCTCAATGGCGATGAGCGGCGAACGCGCTTGGAAGGTGCCGTCACGATCTTAGAATCTCAAAGTGTGATTTCGCAAGGAGCAGGGTCTCAAGAAGTTGAGGTCCAAGAAGCACAAGCCCAAGAAACGCTGCCGGCCATTGCGATGAACGTGGAGATGCAGCCTGGAGAACAGGGTTTCCGTGATTTTTCAGCGGCGCTCCAATTGGACATGCAGCTGGATCATTTAGTGACACTAGCCGCTGTTTTACGTTCCGATCGCATGCCTTCCCTAGAGCAAATGGGAGGCGAGGTTACGTTGTGGGGTCGCTGGCATGCAGGCCGCTTAGATGAGGTTCGCTTGGCTGTCGATGTTCCACAGTTGACCCTGCGCCACGAGATTCAATACGCCGTACTGCAAAACATTCAGGCCAATGGCCTTTGGCGGCGAGACGGTGAGGGCGGCGAAGCCTGGCTTAGTGGAGATGCTGAAAACGTCGAGTGGGCGCGTCCAGAAGGTGGAAGTGGTGGCCCAGCCTTACCGCGGCATTGGTACTTATCCCACCAGCCTGATCAATGGGAGGTGCGCACCAGCGCATTTGAACTGGCTTCTTTGGCGGCTTGGCGCGACTATATTTTGTTGCCTGAATCGCTTACTCGAGTGTTACAAACACTATCACCCCGTGGCCAGGTCCAAGGTTTGCGTTTAGGTCAGCATGAAGGCCATTGGGGGGTTGATGCGGCGTTAACCAATGTGGCGGTGCTGCCTTGGGAGCAAGCACCAGGAGGTGGCCCGTTAGATGCTTGGGTACAGGCAAGAGACTTTCGCGGCAGAGTAACGTTTAACAGTGCTGGAAGCAGCTCGCTTAATTTTCCTGAATTGTTTGAATCACCCATGCTGTTGAGCCATGCCGAGGGCGTGGTGGAGTGGGTGTATGACGGCCCGAGCACCATGATCAGTGGTAGGGATCTACGCCTAGATTGGGATGGTGCCGAGGTGAGTGGCGGTTTTGGTCTGATTGCGAGTGAACAAGGCGGCCAGTTTGGGCTTGATATTGCGTTTGCAAATGTTGATGCGCTTAATTACCCGCTCTCTCAGTGGCTGCCCGTTAAAGCTCTTGAGCCTGAACTTCGTGAGTGGCTATTAACTGACGTAGGTGGTGTTGTTCCCAATGGCTCGCTCAAGCTTAGCTTTCCCTTTACTGGGGAAGAGGCTGGTTCAGAAAGTCAGTTTGCAGACCAAATTTCCTCCACGTTGGCCCTCTCTGTCACACAGGGGCGATTACCCATCGCGCCTGGGTGGCCCATGCTTGAGGAAATCGAGGGCAGATTGGTTTGGAAGGATCAGGTGTTGGAGGCGGTTATTCAGCATGCTGAAAGCCAAGGCATTGACGTCTCTGATGGGGTGCTAAAGATGGCTGATGAGACGCTTAATTTGTCGGGTAGTGTCAGCAGTGATAGTGATTCACTGCTGGCGTTTCTCCAGGCAATGCCTGAGATTGATCTGCCACTGCTTAACGATGTTCGTGCAGAGGGCCGGGTTGAGGGTGACATCGCTTTATCGTTACCACTGAGCGCGCCGGACTCATTGGCGCTGGAGATTAATGCTCGACCAAATTTCACAACGCTTGCTTTTCAGCCTGTCGACATTCCGCTAGAAGATCTTCAGGGAGAGATGACGTGGCAGCAGCACGGCGAAAAAAACGCTTTGCTCGGGCATGTATCGGGTCTGTGGTCAGGTAATTCCATAGAAGCGGATATCAATGTTCCGGACGACGGTATTGCCTTGGGCGGGAATATTGATGTCGCCACCTTATTTCAACTGGCCAATATTCCCGCTGAGCAAGCTCGCCAGCTGTTTGAGGGGCGTGCTCAGTGGCGTGGGCAGGTCAACCTACAGCCATCACCGTCGATCGTCCTTGAAAGCCGCTTGCTTGGTATTACAAGCAGGTTGCCAGCGCCATTTAGCAAGTCCGCTGAACAGCCATGGCCATGGCGGTTAAGCGCGGACTTCGACAGTGGTCGCTTAACAACACAGTTGGCCGACATCGTTAATGCTCGCGTACAGCTTGATCATGATGAGCTGGCGGGGGTAATAGCTTTGGGCAGTGCTGCCGCACCGAGTGGCTGGCCAACACAGCCAGGTTGGAGCGTTGTCGCCCAGGTTGAAGAGTTGCCTCTTGATGACTGGCAGGAGGCGCTGTCACCGTTGATGCAGGCGTCATCTTCGTCGAATGGCGATAGTGAGGATACGCCAATATCAGTAATGCTTAGTACGCCTTGCGTGCATTTCCGTGATGCGTGTTTTGGTCGCTTAGAAGCGACAGGCAATATTGAAGGAAAGCGCTTGGCTATGCAGTTAAGCGGTGATCTTGTGTCAGGTCGAGTGACTTATCAGCCCGGTAGCGCGCTGCCGCTTGATATCGCTATCTCATCGTTGGAAGTAGATCGGCTATTTGATGTGCCTGCTGCAGCGCATGACAGCAGTGCGCCGACACCAGGCTCTTGGATGGATGCTGTCGAAACTCAGCACGCCACACCAACTGCTATACCCGAATGGCTTAACCAGTTGCCGGATGGCAGGCTCAGACTAGCTGATATTGGCGTTGGGGAAGGGCGTTTCGGACCGTTAACCGCTTATTGGCAAAGCCAGGGGCAACGTTTTACTCTTTCCCCGGTCGGCCTGACACTGGGGCAGCTCTCTGCCCGCGGAGAACTGGTATGGGAAGGCGACGCTAACAATAGTCATACCCGCGCTGATGTTTCGATACAGGGTGGTGATGTAGGCACTGCGTTAGAGCGTCTAGGCCAACCAATCGCCATGCGTAGCCGTTCTACGGATGTCAGCGCAGCGCTGACGTGGCCAGGTGCTCCCTGGCAATTTGAATTAAGTCGGGCGGAAGGCGATATTCGAACCGATGTACGTGATGGGCGCTTTGTGACGCTGGAATCAACACCGGCTCGCTTGGTTGGTCTGCTTAATTTTGACAATATACTGCGCCGCTTGCGTTTCGATTTTTCGGACGTGACGGGACAAGGAACTGCGTTTGATCGGGTGCATGGCACGGCAGATGTCGCCGCGGGCCAATTACTGCTGCGCGGTCCGCTTTCCATTGAAGCGCCATCTACCACGCTAACCCTGACGGGAAGCGTCAATCTTATACAACGTGAACTTGATCAGCGACTAGGCGTCACACTACCTATTAGCCAGAGCTTGCCTATCGCAGCCATAGCCGTAGGTGCTCCGATTGTAGGTGGCGCTCTTTTTGTAGCGGACCAGCTTTTTGGTAGCGCGTTAGATCAAGCAACCACTATTCACTATCGCGTGCGAGGTCCATGGACGTCGCCGCAGATCACTCTAGAAGGCCCTTAATGACCGCACATAAGAGCGATGTAAATACCGCTGTTTCCATTTTGTTGACACCAAGTGGCCTAGATTTGGATGCCCTTGATACTGGGCTGTCTTATGCCCTGGGGGCTGGTATTGATTATGCCGATCTCTACTTCCAGCGTACTTGGCAAGAGGGGTGGGTGCTGGAAGATGGTGAAGTAAAAGAAGCCAGCTATAACATTGATGGCGGCGTTGGTGTGCGCTCCTTGGCAGGTGAAAAGACGGGTTTTGCCTACTCTAATCAAATTACCGCAGATGCGCTAATGGATACTGGCCGTACAGCAGCGGGCATTGTACGAAGTGGTAAGCAGCTATCTGGGCAGCCGGTAGTGGCTGTCAGCGCTGCAGGTCGTTATGCAGGACTTGATCCGTTGGCGGGGCTTACCGCTGACGAAAAAGTGGCAATGTTAAAAGAAGCAGACCGCATCGCGCGTGCAGCTGACCCCTGTATTAGCCAAGTGAGCGCCTCATTGTCAGGCACTTATGAAGTGGTGTTAGTACGTGCCAGTGATGGCACCTTAGCGGCAGATATCCGCCCATTAGTCCGTTTTAATGTAAGTGTTATCGCGGCTAAAAATGGTCGGCGAGAGCGAGGCGGTGCTGGGGGCGGCGGTCGTTACTCCATGTCCAGGCTGCGAGATGAAAACGTAGCGGAACGCTATGCGAAAGAAGCTGTTCGCCAAGCCTTAGTTAACCTAGAGGCAGTCGATGCACCTGCTGGTCAAATGCCGGTTGTTCTCGGCGCTGGCTGGCCAGGTATTTTGCTTCATGAAGCGGTGGGCCACGGGCTTGAAGGCGATTTTAATCGTAAGGGCAGTTCAGCGTTTGCAGGGCAGATGGGGAAACGTGTTGCGGCGAAAGGTGTAACGGTTGTCGACGATGCTACCGTTGCTGACTGCCGTGGTTCGTTAAGCGTGGACGATGAAGGCACGCCAGGGCAATACACGCCGCTGATTGAAGACGGTATTTTAACTGGCTATATGCAAGACAAGCTTAATGCACGGTTAATGAATATGGCGCCAACGGGTAATGCGCGGCGTGAATCTTTTGCCCATTTGCCGATGCCGCGTATGACCAATACTGTCATGCTGGCAGGCCAGGATGAACCCGCCGACATTATCAAAAGCGTTAAGCGCGGTATCTATGCGGTCAGCTTCGGTGGTGGTCAGGTCGACATTACATCAGGTAAGTTCGTATTTTCCGCTAGCGAAGCCTACCTCATTGAAGATGGCAAAATTACTGCGCCTGTTAAAGGAGCTACCTTGATTGGCAACGGTCCTGAGGCAATGGGGCGTGTTTCAATGATTGGCCATGATATGGAAATGGATACAGGAATAGGTGTCTGCGGCAAAGAGGGGCAGGGAGTGCCGGTAGGCGTCGGTCAGCCCACCCTTAAGCTGGATGAGCTGACGGTCGGCGGTACCCAGTCTTCGTGACTTGATTGCCATCACTAGGTCTGTATGAGTTGGTCTTAATGACCTAGTCCTTATGAACCAGTCCTTATGAACCAGTCTTTATGACCCAGTCATTGAGACATACAGGGGTTAGAGTGCCAGCGTATCGCGTAAGTGTTTGAACAGCTTGCGCGAGCTGGTCGGCGGTTTACTTTGCTCACGCTCTTTACGCGCATTGCGTACCAGTTGTCGTATTGCCTGGCGATCAGCGTTAGGGTATTCCGCCATAAATAGATCGACAGCGCTGTCACCTTCTTCGACTAACCGGTCGCGCCATTTTTCTAGCCGGTGAAAGGCATGATCGCGCTGCTCTTTTTCCTGCTCGATAGCGTCGAAGACACCCTGTATGGCAGTAAGGTCCTCTTTGCGGATAAGCTTGCCCACATATTGCATATGGCGACGGCGGCCTTCATGGGAGCGGATGCGCGAGGTTTCTTCTATGGCGCGTAACATGTCGTCAGAGAGCGGAAATTTTGCGCGCTCGGCAGGTTTCATCGCGATAAGCGTTTCGCCAAGCGCCTGAAGGGCATGCATTTCCCGCTTGAGCTGAGATTTACTGGGGCGCTCTTCTTGTTCATCAATATCGAAGGGCTCGGGGCGTTGCTTAGGCATACTAGAACTCACTAATTAGTTTCGTTTGCAGCATTATATCAGGCTGCGACCACAACATTGATCCGCCAATGCGATTCAGGCGAAAAGGAGGCCAAAATGGCACAAGCATTTGATGCAGCGGCCCAGCAGGTACTGTTAACCCAGCGTGCTGAAGAGGCGCTTGCGCTGGCAAAAAAATTAGGCGCAGATGCTGCTGAGGTAGGCGCTAGTGTAGATCAAGGTCTTGGGATAAGCGTGCGTCTTGGTGAAGTTGAAACTGTTGAGCTTTCACGTGATCAAGGGATTGCCATTACGCTATATGTTGGGCAGCGCAAGGGCAGCGCCTCGTCTACCGATGCCAGCAGCGCGTCAATTAAAGCCACGGTAGAGAAAGCCCTGGCAATTGCCCGTTATACGGGGGAGGACCCTGCCGCAGGGTTAGCAGATGCGTCGCTAATGGCAACTGACCTACCTGACCTTAAAGTGCATTATCCCTGGGCGTTGACGACCGATGAAGCAATCGATTTGGCGCTGGCATGTGAGCAAGCGGGGCGTGATGTAGCGGGAATTCATCAGTCGGAAGGCGCTTCGCTATCCAGTGGTGAGGGAGTGCGAGTTTACGCGAACAGCCACGGCTTCCTCGGCACCCAGAAAGGCAGTAGCCATTCACTTTCCTGCATGCTGATTGCACAGGATGAGAAGGGCATGCAGCGCGATTACGATTATACCTCGGCACGTAATCCTGCCATGCTTCGAGATCCTGCGGAGGTTGGCCGCGAAGCGGCATCACGCACGCTACGTCGGTTAGGCGCTCAACGGCCGCCAACAGGCACCTTCCCGGTGCTGTTCGACCCGTCACTTTCCAGTGGCTTGGTAGGTCACTTGATGGGGGCGTTGGCAGGTGGGGCGCTTTATCGCGAATCCTCTTTCTTATGTGATCGTTTAGGTAGCCCGCTATTCCCGAGCTGGTTTGGTTTGGAAGAACGGCCTATGGAGGTGGGGGCGACGGCTAGCTCGCCGTTTGATGCTGAAGGCGTTCAGACTCGCAACAATCGCTTTATTGATCAGGGTAGTGTGGCCAGCTATATGCTGTCTGCTTACAGTGCGCGGCGTTTAGGCATGCAATCGACAGGTAATGCAGGTGGGGCACGCAATTTACGTTTGTTAGCGCCGCTGACGCCCCGAGATGATTTGCTGAAGCAGATGGGGCGTGGCATTTGGGTGACTGAGCTAATGGGGCAGGGGGTTAACGGCGTGACTGGCGACTATTCGCGAGGCGCGGCAGGCTTCTGGGTAGAAAATGGCGAAATACAGCACCCTATCGAAGAATTCACTATTGCCAGTAATTTGAATAGCATGTTTGCTGGCTTGGTCGCCGTCGGTGATGACATCGATACCCGTGGCAGTATTCACACGGGTAGCTGGCTAATTGATGCAATGACCGTCGCTGGTAACTAACAACTGAGCTAACAGCTCAGTTAGCACGTGTTTTGCTGATGTTAGTGGTCTTCGTCAAAACGTGCGTCGAACAGCGCTTCAATCGCCTCTAGTGCTTGTTCGGCGTCGTCGCCTTCCGCATGAACTCTAAGTTCAGTGCCACAAGGGGCGGCCAGCATCAATAACGACATAATGTTGGCCGCATCTGCCATTTGTTGTTGTTTGTAAACGTGAATGTTGGCCGAAAACTGTTGGCCACACTTGACGAGTTTTGTCGCTGCGCGAGCATGAAGGCCGCGCTGATTAGTGAGTGTTAAGGTTCTTTCTGGCACTCTGGTTCCTTTTAGCCGAGTGGGGTCGTGAAGAAAAGGCGTTGCTTATTGCGCGTTTGTTGAAGGCGCGGATGTGGAGGGCTGCTGCTCACTGAGGGTGTACTGCAAGCCTAGCTCACGATGACGGAGTTGAACCTCTCCCGCTTGTTTTACCAGCATTTGCGCCAGTTGTTCCACCATAAAGACAGAGCGGTGCTGCCCACCGGTACAGCCAATCGCAATCGTCATATAACTGCGTTGGCTATTTTGGTAAGCGGGTAGCCACTTTTCCAGCCATGTCTGGATATCATTGCGCATTTCTTCTACGACAGGATATCCCTTCAGAAAGTGGATGATATTGGCATCACGGCCAGTGTATTGGCGCAGTGTAGGATCCCAGTACGGATTTGGTAGGCAGCGCACGTCAAAGACGAGGTCTGCGTCAAGTGGGACGCCCCGTTTATAGCCAAATGACTCTAGTGTCAGGGTTAATCTATCTTCACGCTGTTGGGCAACCTGATCCGTTATCCGGCGGCGCAGGTCATGAACCGACAGACGCGATGTGTCGATCATCAGGTCAGCCAGATCACGGATGTCGAGCAGGGTTTCTTCTTCTTTATTGATGGCCTCTTCAAGCGTCATGTCACTATCACGCGTAAGAGGGTGGCGACGACGCGTGGCTGAGTATCGCTCAAGAAGAATTCGGGCATCGGTGGTTAGATAGATAACCTGGAAGTGAATGCTTTTCTGACGCAAAGATTCAAGCATTTTTGGCAGTTGCTTTAGTGCAGCAGGTAAATTGCGCGCATCGATACTTACCGCTAATTGGGGGCGTGCCCCTTGCTCACGAAGCTCATCCACCAGGGAGCCGAGTAGCATGGCGGGCAAGTTATCGATGGCACAATAGCCAAGATCTTCTAACGCTTGTAAGGCGATAGATTTACCGGACCCTGAACGGCCGCTAATGATCACCAATTGCATAGAGTTTCTCTTGGCATGCCAATAAAAATGGAGGTAAACGTAGGCAGTGTCTAGCGGTGGACTATTTAAGTAACAGGTTGTTCACGAATTTTTGCTGTTATAAGGTCCAATAGCTCACGTTGGCTAGCCGTTCTACGAAGCTGCTGACGTGTGTCAACGCTGTTCATGATAGACGCCACTTGCCCTAATAAGGCTAAGTGCGTGTCGTCCGCCTCTTCGGGTACTAAAAGTACGAAAACAAGGTCGACGGGATCGCCATCAATAGCATCGAAATCTACAGGCTCGGCTAACTTTAAAAAACCAGCGATAGGCGAGCTGCAGTGAGGGCTACGGGCGTGAGGAATGGCAACGCCGTTGCCTATTCCAGTGCTACCCAAACGCTCACGACCAATCAGGCGGCTGAAGACTTCTTGGCTATCTAGGCTTGGCGTGTTTTGCGCAATAAAGGTGCTGAAAAATTCCAGCACCCTTTTTTTGCTGCCCCCGGGGACGTCATACAGCACGCGCTCCGGGGGAAGTATGGTTTCCAACGTCATTGAGTTAACGCACGCCAGCGCCTTGGGCGCGAGCTTGTGCTTTTTCCTTGTGTTTAACGAGTTGACGGTCAATTTTGTCCGCTAGTGCATCAATCGCAGCATACATATCATTGTCTAATGCTTCTGCGTGTAGATCGGCACCTGCAGCATGCAGGGTGCAGGCAGCTTGCTGACGCTCCTTTTCAACAGATAAGGTCACTTGTACGGTGGTGATATTGTCATAATGGCGCTCAACGCGTTCCAGCTTCTCATTTACATAGTCACGCAAGGCGTCAGTCAGATCTACGTGATGACCAGTGATATTTACTTGCATTGACGTGCTCCTTATCCATCGGACTGTTCTTCGATTGTAACCCTTTTTGCGCTATTGCAAAGCCCCTAGACAGACTTTGTCTCGTTAGCACTGTTTTATTAGCGTAAACGGCGGCGCTCGCTTGAAGAGGGAATACCCATTGATTCACGATATTTGGCCACCGTTCGCCTTGCTACATTAATGCCACCCTCTTCCAATAGCGCCACGAGGCGGCTGTCTGAGAGCGGTTTGCCGGGCGGTTCATCTTGCACCAGTTTTTTGATTCGAGCCCGGATGGCGGTGCTGGAGTGACTGTCGCCGCCGTCCTGGCCACTTACTTGGCTGGAAAAGAAGTATTTGAGTTCGAACACACCGCGCGGGGTATGGATATATTTCTGGGTGGTGACCCTGGAAATAGTAGATTCATGCATTTCAACGGCGTCTGCGATATCGGCTAAGATCAGCGGTTTCATGGCTTCTTCACCGTGTTCCAGAAAGCCTATCTGGCGAGCTATGATTTCTCGGCCCACCCGCAGTAGCGTATCATTTCGACTTGAAAGGCTCTTGATGAGCCAGCGCGCTTCCTGGAGATGCTCTTTTAAAAATTGGTTATCTTGGCTCTTGTCAGCCCGTTTGATGAGGCTTGCGTAGTCAGGTTGAATGCGCAAGCGCGGCAGTGCCTCTGGGTTTAGCTCCAGGTGCCATCCTTCGTGGTCATGGCGGACGACTAAATCTGGCGTTACGTAGCTGTCATCTGTGTCGCCAAAGGCGCTCCCGGGGCGAGGGTCCAGGCTGCGGATCAAGCGGATTACGTCATCAAGCTGCTCATCATCTAGACTTAACCGCCGCTTTAGCAAACGCACATCATCTTTACCGAGCGCTTCAAGAAATTGACGCACTAAGCGCTTGGCAGGCATCAGCAGCGGTGTATCTTCGGGTAGTGAGGCGAGCTGCAGCATTAAGCACTCCCGCAGGTCGCGAGCAAATACACCGGTGGGCTCAAACTGTTGAAGGCGCAGCAAGGTTGTTTCAACTTCACGCTGGCTAAGGCCTTCATGCCCTTGGGCTTTAAGTCCTTCGCGAATGTCATTGAGAGGTTGAGTTAGGTAGCCGTTGGCATCCAGTGCATCGATGAGGCTTTCAGCAATGGCATGGTCGCGTGGTGAAAAATCTGTCATGGCGAGTTGCCAAAGTAAGTGGCCATGCAAACTTTGACCAGCGGCTTGACGCTCAAAGTCAGGCCCCTCGCTGCTGGCACCATGGCTACCTAGGTCTTGATAAGTGTCTGACCAGTCACTGTCAGTTGAGAGTTCGTTAGGAATGCTTTCGGACCATTCAACTTCCTGGGGTTCACTAACGGCCTGTTCGCCGAACTCATCTTCCTGCTCAAGCATTGGATTGGCATCAAGTGCTTGCTGAATTTCTTGACGGAGGTCCAGCGTTGATAGCTGTAACAGGGCGATGGCCTGCTGCAGCTGAGGTGTCATGGTCAGCTGTGTACCGATACGCAATTGAAGAGAAGCTTTCATGACCATCTGAGAACCACTCGTTAATCAGAAAGCTCCACCCTAGTGCGAGTTATGGCTTGGTGCAAGTGCAATAACTATGCCACCACTACTATTTTTTTTGCAGGTGGCTGTTTACAGGCGGAAATCAGCCCCCAAATAAACGTCTCTTACCCGCTGGTTGTTGAGAATTTCCTGAGGGGGGCCACTGGCGATGATATGACCGTCACCTACAATGTAGGCAATATCGCAAATATCTAGTGTTTCCCTGACGTTATGATCAGTGATTAGTACGCCGATATGGCGTTTTTTGAGGGCTCGAATGATCGTTTTAATATCACCCACTGAGATCGGGTCAACGCCGGCAAACGGCTCATCAAGCAGAATAAAGGCAGGCTCTGTCGCGAGGGAGCGTGCGATCTCAACACGTCTACGCTCTCCGCCCGAAAGACTCATGCCGAAGTTGTCACGAATGTGCGTGATGTGAAAATCTTCCAGTAGCGACTCAAGGCGCTGCTCCCGGGCGCTACGATCGAGTTCTTTACGAGTTTCCAGGATTGCCATTATGTTGTCGGCGACAGAAAGTTTGCGAAAAATAGAGGCTTCCTGAGGCAAGTAGCCAATACCTGCCATTGCACGTTCGTGCATGGGGGCATGGGTTAAATCAAGCTCGTCAATGCCAACCTTTCCCGCATCAGACTTTACCAAGCCGACAATCATATAAAACGATGTCGTTTTGCCAGCGCCATTGGGGCCTAGTAGCCCTACCACGCTGCCTTGAGATATCTCTAGGTTAATATCCTTAACGACACGGCGGCGTTTATAGCTTTTGGCTAGGTGGCGAGCATAAAGGGTTTTTATCGGCGCTGATTCTGAGGCTGTGGTTTGAGGTGCAGGCTCTGCGTTATTTGTCGCCACTGGACACTCCTATTGTTCCGGCTGAAGAGTCATGCGGATACGTTGTGGTTCACTACCACTAACATCAGAACGCGCCTGAACCACACCTTGGTCGATAAAATACTCTAAGCGTCCACCTTCAAAGCGATCTGCTTGCTGGGTCAGTTCCGCTTGGTCAATGAGCTCTACCCGACGCTCGGCAACATGATAAATAATGCGCTTTGCCCAGCCTTCCATTGGGCTAGCTTGGTCTTCGAGCTGGTTGCGTATATAGGCTCGTCCACCGGTTGCAACGGCGCGCGATAGCTCGCCAGCATCGTTGCGCTGAATCTCAACGCGATCTCCACGCAGTTGCATATTGCCCTGCCGAATATCGACGTTGCCTGAATACACAGCAGTGCCTGCGCGTTGATCGAGATCTAAACGGTCAGCCTCTACTTCTACGGGGGCTTGGCTTTGTGCCATGACCGGTAGCGCTGCCGCTGAAATGGGTAGCGCAATGACGAAGAGTGCCGTGCGAATAAGAGCGTTCATCGCGACTCCTACTGAGAACGAGTGGCAGGCGGGTGAACGCCGCGCACGTTATTGGTTAAGCGGATCTGGCTATCATCCAGCCATACATCCATGCGTGAAGCGCCAATGCGCTGGGGCGGTTGCTGAAGTATGGTTTCGGCATCGCTCCAAGCATGACGGGTGGTGCCATCATAATGTAATAACTCTGTATTCAGCTGCCAGCCCTCGTCGGGTGCAAGTAATTGGGCTGAGCCAGCTAGTGTGAGCACCTGCGTGTCAGTATTTAGGGTGCCGGTCTCCGCCGTCGCTAGCCATTGACGCTCTTCGCTATCGAATAGTGTCGCCCTGGGGGAGAAGACATCTGTCATCGCCGTTTGAGGGGTATGGACTAAGCGTGGCGTCGTCAGCGACTGCTGGATGGCACCGGTGTCACCAAACAGAGTGATTTCTGCATTCTCTAATACATGGCCGGGCTCTTGAGCGCGAGCCTCAGCGTCGATTGATTGGTCTTGAGGGCCGCGTGGATCCAACCATACCAGTATGCCACCTAAGGCAAGCACCATGATGGTTATCCAAATGCGTTTTTTAACCCAAAAGCGCATTACGATTGGCCGTGTAGGTACGTATCTAAAACAGCATCCCAATGGCCTTGAGACATCAATAAGGTGTCGCAGATTTCACGTACAGCGCCGTGGCCACCAAGCCGATCGGTGATCCAGTCAGCGTGGGTATGCATATAATCAGGAGCATTAGGGACGGTGATGCCTACGCCAGAACGTTTCATTGGAGCAAGGTCTGGTAGGTCGTCACCACAATAAGCAACCTGCTCAAGCGTGATATCTAGGCGTTGGCAAAGCGCGCGTAGCGTAGTGAGTTTATCCTCGCACCCTTGATACACGTGGGTAATGCCCAGCGACGCAGCACGTTGGCTGACCATGGGAGAATCACGCCCAGTAATTAAGGCAACATGGATTCCGACGCGCTTCAAAAGTTTGAGGCCGTGGCCATCTTGGGTATGAAACGCTTTGATTTCGATACCGTCAGCTTGAAAATAAAGGCGGCCATCGGTAAGTACGCCGTCAACGTCAATGGCAAGCAATCTTACGCGGCGAATCCGGTCTTGTAGAGCGTCAGGTAGGGCCATGAAGCCTCCGTTATTAATGTTTGAAAAGAACGATTAAATGACACCGCTAGCAAGTAAGTCATGCATATGCAGCGCGCCAATGGGGCGCTGCTGATCATCCACGACCGCCAGTGCGGTGATTCGGCTGTCTTCCATGATGCGTACTGCTTCAGCCGCTAACACATCGGGGCCAATACGTTTTCCAGGACGTGTCATCACATCATCAACTAGGACGTCACGTAGATCATGGAACTGATCCAGCGTTCGGCGTAAGTCACCGTCGGTATAAACGCCGGCAAGGCGTCCTTCGCTATCGACTACGCAGGTAAAGCCCAACCCTTGGCGAGTAATTTCCAACAGTGCGTCCCGTAGCGGGCTGCCTAATGCTACTTGGGGGAGGCGTGATCCGTTGTGCATTAAATCCTTTACACGCAAAAGTAGGCGTTTGCCGAGGCTTCCACCTGGGTGTGAAAGCGCAAAATCTTCCGCGGTGAAACCACGTGCTTCTAATAATGCCACGGCTAAGGCATCACCCAAGGCAAGTGCTGCTGTGGTTGAGCTAGTCGGTGCTAAGTCGAGAGGGCAGGCTTCGCGCTCAACGCCGCTATTAAGGTGAGCATCGGCGTGTTTGGCTAATGTGGACCCTGGGCGCCCCGTCATGCTGACAAGGGGGGTTCCTAGGCGTTTCAACAGCGGAAGCAGCGCGGTGACCTCTGCGGTTTCGCCAGAGTTCGAGAGGGCTAGTACAACATCTGCGCGAGTGATCATACCGAGATCGCCGTGACTGGCTTCACCTGGGTGTACAAAAAAAGCAGGCGTGCCGGTGCTTGCCAACGTTGCAGCCAGCTTGCCCGCAATGTGGCCGGACTTACCCATGCCGGTTACCACTACGCGGCCCTGGCAGGCAAGGATAAGTTCACAAGCGTGGTCAAAGCTCTCATCAAGCTTTGCCTGAAGCCCACCGATAGCGGCTTGCTCAATTTGCAGCGTGCGCAGCGCACTTTCACGCAGTGGGCTAGGTGTCGATAGTGGCTGGCGCATGAGGGCATCTCTTTTCATAAGCGGTCAAAAGTAGGTCGCTAAGAATAACATCTTGGCGCGGTTTGTAGGTAAGGCGCGTATCCTACTCCTCAGTGCGGTTGCAATGAGCGCATCTGTTACTGTGAGTAGCGTTCAGTTACGATGTTCGATAATATTTCGAAAACAGTGTTTTTTAAACTGTCTGTTCTTTTAAACTAGCTGTTTTTTTGAATTATTTGTTTTTAACTAACTCATGCGTAGCCAGCATATACTATTGCTGCTGCGGCAAGACGACCATCAAGGCCAGCCAGCCCATGACCGATGCTCCCTTCATCGAAATTGAAGATTTGTACTTCTCGCGGGGTGATCATGATATTTTTCGCGGAATCAATATGACGATTTCGCGTGGCCAGGTAACGGCCATCATGGGGCCAAGCGGTACCGGCAAGACGACCCTTTTAAAGCTAATTGGTGGGCAATTAACGCCTGACCGGGGGCGAGTGCTAATCGACGGTCAAGATGTGCATCGCCTATCGCGTAAGGCCCTGTTTACGTTGCGTAAGCGCATGGGTATGTTATTTCAGAGCGGCGCACTGTTTTCAGATCTCGATGTATTTGAAAACGTAGCGTTTCCGCTTCGGGTGCATACTGACTTGCCTGACCCTATGATACGCGATCTAGTGCTTCTTAAGTTACAGGCAGTGGGTTTGCGCGGGGCTAGGCACTTGTCGCCAGCTGAGCTTTCGGGGGGGATGGCAAGGCGTGTGGCGCTGGCACGGGCGGTAGCGCTTGACCCAGAGTTAATCCTTTATGATGAGCCTTTTGTCGGGCAAGACCCTATTTCTATGGGGGTGCTTGTACAGCTAATTAAACGGCTGAATCAGGCACTGTCGCTTACGTCAGTGATCGTTTCGCACGATATCAAAGAGACCCTCAGTATTGCGGATTATCTGTACCTCATTGCCGATGGGCAGGTGGTAGCCTCAGGCACGCCAAGTACCTTAGATACGAACCAAGATCCCCGAGTAAGCCAGTTTATTCATGGTGAGCCAGATGGGCCGGTGCCGTTTCACTATCCCGCTGAGACACTTTACCGCGATATTCTAGGCCAAGCCTCCGCAGGGAAGGTGCGTTAAATGCAATCAAATATTAAACATGCTATTTCGCATGTTGCTCGGCTGGGGCAAAAAGGGTGTGATGCCTTAGAGTCGCTAGGGCGTGCAGGTGTCTTTCTTGCCCAGTCGGCTGTAGGGGTGCCTTCTCGGGAAGGGTGGTCGTTGTGGCTGCGCCAAGTGCACTTTGTCGGTGTGCTATCTCTGGCTATTGTGCTGGTGTCAGGGCTGTTTATAGGCATGGTGCTTGCGCTACAGGGGTATACCATTTTGGTTGACTTTGGGGCAGAGCAGGCGCTTGGCCAGATGGTTGCTCTTTCGCTTCTTCGAGAGCTAGCGCCGGTGGTTGCTGCGCTACTGTTTGCAGGGCGCGCGGGCTCTGCGTTGACGGCGGAAATTGGCCTGATGAAGGCGACTGAACAGTTAACCAGCATGGAAATGATTGGCGTTGACCCACTGCGCCGGGTTGTGGCGCCAAGGCTGTGGGCAGGTTTTATTGCGCTACCCATTCTGACCGTTGGTTTTAGCGTGGTGGGGATTTGGGGTGGCTATTTGGTTGGTGTGGAATGGCTGGGGGTTTTTGAAGGTTCTTACTGGAGCAATATGCAGGCTAGTGTTTCGTTTGTTGATGATATTGGTAATGGAATAATCAAAAGCCTTGTATTTGCAGTAGTCGTTACCTGGATTGCGGTGTTCCAAGGGTATGACTTAGTGCCTACCTCTGAAGGTATTTCACGTGCGACAACACGCACGGTGGTGTATTCATCGCTTGCTGTTTTGGGGCTGGATTTTGTATTGACCGCCGTGATGTTTGGCGGCCTTTAATGGGTGGAGCAATAACATGAAGCGCAGTAAAACCATGGAGTTTGGCGTTGGCCTGTTTATGCTTGCGGGCATTCTGGGGCTTGTTTTTTTGGGCTTGCGCGTAAGTGGCATGACGCTTTCAACATCTTCCGACACGTTTCGTCTTGAGGCCAGTTTTTCCAATATTGGCAGTCTGAAACCACGTGCGCGGGTCACCATGGCCGGTGTTACTGTGGGGCGGGTAGAGGCCATTGAGCTTGATACCGAGTGGTATGATGCGCGGGTGGTGCTGAGTCTCGATAGCGATCTTGAAGGCCAGCTTTCGCAAGATACTACCGCGGCTATTTTGACGGCTGGGCTGCTCGGTGAGCAGTATATTGGCCTGAGTGTTGGCGGCGCTCCTGAAGTGCTTGAAGAGGGGGATGTTATTCGAGATACCCAGTCTGCCCTGGTGCTCGAAGAACTTATCCAGCAATTTGTATCCAATATGGTTACTAACTAAGCAGCGTGGGTGCTGTCAGTTGTCATGAGGTGACTTTAATGAAAGAAAATAGCGTAATGTTGGCCCGTCGTTTGCTCTTTTGGTTGGCGCTAGCGGTTGTTCTGCTGCCTTTTGCCGCTCAGGCCCAGTCGAAATCGCCAGAAGCGTTGGTTCGTGACAACGTCAATGGCTTCATGGAGCAGATTAACGGCAGAGAAGATTATTACGCCAATAATCTTGATGAGCTTAAAGCGTTGGTCAACGATAGCCTGAATGATGTGGCGGATTTTCGTTATATTGGCGCTAGCGTGATGGGCAGCTACTTTCGCAATGCAACGCCAGAACAGCGTAGTCGGTTCGCCGATGTCTTTCGTCAAACCCTGATCGACACGTACACGCGTGGTCTCGTGACCTTTGATTATGATGAGTTGAGAGTGTTGACCGACCAGCGCGGTCAGCGCTATGAAGATCAAGCCAGTGTTGATATGGAAGTTGTTGCCACTAATGGTCAGGTTTACCCCGTTAGCTACAGCCTGCGACTTTCAAATGGTGAGTGGAAAGTGGTCAATGTCATTGTTAATGGCATCAATTTAGGGCTGACCTTCCGCAATCAGTTTGACCAGTCGATGCGCGAAAATAACCGAGACTACGATGCCGTCATTCGTAGCTGGTCACCCGAAATTGGTGTCGACGAGCTTGAGCAAGGGGGCAACGCGTGACGACGCTGTTATCTACGCCCCATGTTTCGCTGATTGCGCAGTCTTGCGCGCTGGCGGTTCAGGGTGATCTCAATGTCAATGCAGCGGCCGATGTGGCCGCTGCAGGCGTTAAGTGGCTTGAAAGTGCTCGGTTAACTGATGTTGTCCTCGATTTTTCAGACGTTTCAAAAGCAAGTAGCGCGGCGATTAGCGTTCTGTTTGAATGGCTGCGTGCGTGTCACTCGCTAGGTATTGTCGTTACCTCGATTGCATTGTCTGCTCCGCTTGAGCGTTTAACGTCGCTCGCTGAGCTCGATGCGCTAATAGGTTCGCCCAACGCTGAAGCGTGAGTGTTCGTCTGGCATCGCCAAGCGTGCCGCTTTTCTTTATCATGTTCCCCCTGTTCCTCTCTAATTCAACGACCCCCTATTTCAACCACCTAGTTTAATGACCCAAAGGAGTTTCCTGTCTTATGCAACCCAACGAGGTAAAAGCACTGCTTGAGTCCCGCATCGGTGGATGTGATTTTCATATCCAGGGTGAAGGCTGCAATTTTCAGGTGATCGCAGTTGGCGAAGCTTTTGAAGGTCTTTCTCCTGTAAAGCGTCAGCAGCTGGTCTATGCGGCGCTAAATGACGAAATTGCATCCGGCGCTCTGCACGCCATTAGTATCAAAACGTTTACTCCGGCGCAGTGGCAAACTGCACCGGAAAACGCATAGTAGCGGCTTCTCTATGGATAAATTAATCATTACCGGCAATGGGTCGGTAGATGGCGAAGTGTGGGTGAGTGGCGCTAAGAATGCGGCGTTGCCAATTTTGTGTGCCAGCCTTTTGGCAGATGGTCCGGTCATTATTGGTAATTTGCCTCATTTGCAGGACATCACTACGACGCTGGAGCTGCTAGGGCGGATGGGCGTTGAGCCGGTGATGGGAGAGAAGCTCAGTATCCAGCTTGACGGCTCTCAGGTAACGCAGTGTCATGCTCCCTATGAACTCGTTAAGAAGATGCGCGCCTCCATTCTGGTGTTAGGCCCGTTGTTAGCACATTTCGGTAAGGCAGATGTTTCTCTTCCAGGCGGGTGCGCAATTGGTTCACGTCCGGTGGACTTGCATATTCGTGGTCTTGAGGCGATGGGCGCAGAGATCCGCGTTGAAGCGGGTTATATTCGTGCCCGAGTTGATGGACGCTTGAAAGGGGCGACTATCTTCTTTGATACAGTGACGGTAACGGGTACTGAAAATCTGTTGATGGCGGCAACGCTCGCTGATGGCACTACTATTCTTGAAAATGCTGCGCGCGAGCCGGAAATTGTCGATCTCGCCGAGTGTTTGATCAAGATGGGGGCTAATATTCGTGGGCATGGTACAGACACCATCGTGATCGAAGGTGTCGCATCTCTGCATGGCTGTGAGCACGATGTCATGCCTGATCGTATTGAAACGGGTACTTTCCTGGTGGCCGCTGCCATGACGGGTGGTCGCGTGAAAGTGAAGCGCACTCGTGCCGATATTTTAGAAGCGGTGCTTGCGAAGCTTGAAGAAGCCGGTGCTGAGATTACCAGTGGCGATGATTGGATCGCGTTGGATATGCATGGCAAGCGTCCAAAAGCGGTTAATATTCGCACTGCGCCCTATCCTGCATTTCCTACCGATATGCAGGCCCAGTTTGTGGCGATGAATGCTGTCGCCGAGGGGCATTCCCGGGTAGTGGAAACCATCTTTGAAAACCGCTTTATGCACGTACAAGAGCTAAACCGGATGGGGGCGAATATTGCCCTTGAAGGTAATACGGCACTGATTGAAGGCGTAGAAAAGCTTTCAGGTGCGCCGGTAATGGCTACTGACCTTCGTGCGTCAGCATCATTGGTGATCGCGGCAATGATGGCTGAAGGCGAAACGCTTGTAGATCGTATTTATCATATCGATCGTGGTTATGAGTGCATTGAGGAAAAATTACAGCTGCTGGGTGCGCGCATTCGCCGTATTCCTGGCTAAGCCATGTTATTAACCATTGGCCTAAATAATGAGTAAGCAACTGATTTTGGCCCTTTCAAAAGGGCGTATTCTGGACGAAACGCTGCCGCTGTTGGCGGATGCGGGGATTACCCCGGCAGAAGATTTGGGTAAAAGCCGTAAACTGCTGTTTGATACTAATTTGCCAGATGTAAAGTTGGTGATTATACGGGCAACCGATGTGCCGACCTATGTGCAGCTGGGTGCCGCAGATGTGGGCATTGCGGGTAAAGACGTTCTGCTTGAGCATGGGGCTGAAGGTCTATACGAGCCCCTAGATCTGGATATCGCTCGTTGCAAGCTGATGACTGCTGGTGTGACGGGGCAGTTGCCAGCTGAAGCGCGTCGTCGTGTAGCTACTAAGTTTGTAAACGTAGCGAGGCGTTACTATGCGGAGCAGGGTATTCAAGCCGAAGTGATCAAGCTCTATGGGGCGATGGAACTTGCTCCGCTGATGAATTTGGCCGATGAAATTGTTGATATCGTGGATACCGGCAATACGCTACGCGCCAATGGCATGGAGCCTCGTGAGCTCATTGCCCATATCAGTACCCGCCTGGTGGTTAATAAAGCCGCCATGACCATGAAGCATGATCGTATTAAGCCATTGTTAGCCCGCCTGGAAAGTGCGGTTAAAAAGCGTCAGACTCAGCCTATTGAATGACACGAGGTTTACCATGAGCGATAAGTCCACAGCCACCATTGCCCGTCTCTCGACTGTTGATGGGGCATTCCATCAGCATTTAGACGCGCTGCTGGATTGGGAAGGGGTGTCTGATAAGGCAGTACAGGCTCGTGTTGAAGAGATATTGGCAGATGTTAAACGGCGAGGTGACAGTGCGGTGGTTGAGGCGACCAATCGCTTTGACCGCCTGTCAGCCGAGAGTATGGAGCAGCTACGCCTATCTCCTGAGCAGCTGAAAAAGGCCTTTGACGGTCTGCCTGCTGAGCAGCGCAATGCGCTGTCAGCCGCTGCTGAGCGTATTAAGCGTTATCATGAGCGCCAGAAGCCAAGCTCGTGGCAGTACGAAGAGGCTGATGGAACGGTGCTGGGCCAAAAGGTTACCCCGCTGGACCGCGCAGGTATTTATGTGCCAGGCGGGAAAGCCGCTTATCCTTCATCGGTATTGATGAATGCTATCCCTGCCAATGTGGCTGGTGTGCGCGAGATTGTGATGGTTGTGCCGACTCCGGACGGTGTGCTGAATGATCTTGTGCTGGCAGCTGCGCATCTGGCGGGCGTCGATTATGTGTTCACGATTGGTGGCGCACAGGCGGTCGCGGCGCTTGCTTATGGCACTGAAAGCGTTCCGCGGGTAGATAAAATCGTAGGGCCTGGAAATATCTACGTAGCGACTGCTAAGCGCGCGGTATTTGGTCAAGTTGGTATTGATATGATTGCCGGTCCCTCTGAAATCATGGTGGTGTCTGACGGCCAAACAGACCCAGATTGGTTGGCAATGGACTTATTCTCTCAGGCTGAACACGATGAGGATGCCCAGGCGATTTTTGTTAGTTGGAAGGCTGATCACCTGGATGCCGTTGAGGCTTCAATTGAGCGATTATTGCCGACGCTGGAGCGGGAAGATATTGCCCGTGCTTCACTGCAACGTCGTGGTGCATTGATTCTCTGCCAAGATCAAGCCGAAGCCATTGAGTTGATCAATCGTATCGCACCGGAGCACCTTGAACTTTCTGTCGAGGCGCCTAGTGACTGGCTTGATGACGTGCGTCACGCTGGGGCTATCTTCATGGGGCGGCATACTTCGGAAGCTCTGGGTGACTATTGTGCAGGGCCGAATCATGTGCTGCCCACGTCTGGAACAGCCCGTTTTTCATCGCCACTGGGGGTTTATGATTTCCAGAAACGCTCCTCCATTATTCAGTGCTCGCCTAGTGGTGCGTCTGAGCTTGGTAAAATAGCCTCTGTACTTGCCCGGGGCGAATCGCTGACGGCCCATGCTCGTTCGGCGGAGTATCGTATTAACGATTGAGCATTGCCTGAGAAGGCGCCGTCTGAACAAGCACCGATAACCATCAGAGCGACTTACGAGTCGCTCTGATGCTCTCCTGACGTAGCATTAATGGGTACCGGCCGTTCACCTACTTCCAGTGTCATGTCCATACGCTCACCGCTTCGTACGATCGTCAGCGGTAGTTTTGTGCCGGGTGGAATGGAAGCAATCGCGCTCATTGTTACCCGAGCATCCAAAATCACTTGACCGTCAATAGACAGCAGAACATCGCCGGGCTGTAAGCCTGCTTTAGCGGCAGGTCCGTCTTTCACGACGCCAGCGACGATCACGCCTTGAGGGGTTCTTAACCCAAACGATGCGGCCAGCTCGCGGGAGAGTGCTTGTGCTTCTATGCCTAGCCAGCCGCGTATGACGCGACCGCGGGTAACCAGTTCATTCAAGATGCTGTGGGCAAGGTTGGCTGGAATCGCGAAACCAATCCCTTGTGATCCCCCTGACCGTGAGAAGATAGCCGTATTAATGCCCACTAAAGCGCCGTCAGGGTTGACTAATGCGCCCCCGGAATTGCCTGGATTTATCGCGGCGTCTGTTTGAATGAAGTCCTCGTAGGCATTTAAACCTAAGTGGCTGCGCCCCGTCGCGCTAATAATGCCCATGGTAACGGTTTGCCCAACACCGAAAGGATTGCCGATAGCGAGTGCTACATCACCCACGGCTACCTGTTCTGAGTCAGCAAGCTCGATTACCGGTAAGTCATCAAGGGTAATGCGTAAAACGGCAAGGTCGCTTTCTGGGTCAGTGCCAATTACCTCGGCAAGTGTTTCCCGACCATCGCGAAGTGCTACCTGTATTTGATCGGCGCCATTAATGACATGGTGATTGGTTAGCACGTAGCCGTCATGGCTGACAATAACGCCAGAGCCCAAGCTCGATAGCATTCGCTGATGCGTGGTTGCATCGTCGCCGCTGAAGAACTGCTGGAAAAAAGGATCGGACATCAATGGATGCTGATCGCGTTCAACAATGCGTGATGAATAGATGTTGACGACGGCTGGCGCCGCTTGATTAACGGCGTTGGAGTAGCTTGCAGGCCCTTGGTTGCGGTTGAGCGGCTCTGCTTGGCGAATCTCGGGGGCAGGTCGATTAGCTGCCGGCTCTCCGCTAGTAGGCACCAGCGAAGAGGGGGGTTCGACCGTTGCGGGTGGCGTTTGCCGAAACGGGTTGGGCAAATACTCTGGGAAAGCAAGTAGCACCAAGGCGGCGAGCAATAGCCCGGTGATAATTGGCCATATATAGGGCAGCACAGAGCGGTGCATGCGAAATTTCCTCAGCGGGTGATAGTCTAAATGGTCGCGAGGTTCGCGATAACGCGAAGCGAGATTTACAATAGTTCCATCGTAACACTTTATTGAGATGTTCCTCACGATAGCCTGTTAATCGGTTAAGGAGTCAGTGTGATCCATCGCGACCAACTAGTTGCTGCTTGCGACCATCAATTGCGCTCATCGCAATTTAAAGATTTTACCGTTAACGGCCTTCAGGTGGAGGGGCGTGACACTGTAACGCGGGTGATGTCAGGGGTGACGGCATGTCAGGCGTTATTGGAGGAGGCGGTCGCTTGGCGAGCGGACATGGTGTTAGTGCACCATGGTTATTTCTGGAAAAATGAACCGGTAGCCATTACCGGCATGAAGCAGAAGCGAATTAAAACGCTGCTGGATAACGAAATGAGCTTGCTGGCTTACCACTTGCCGTTAGATGCGCATGCCGCGTTTGGCAATAATGCCGAGCTGGCCAAGCGTCTGGGGTGGAAGGTCGAGGGATGCATTGATGGTGAGCTTGGTGAAGGACTGTTATGGTCCGGCCGATTAGCTGAGCCGCTAAGCGTTGCAGAACTGGGCAGTCAATTGGCTGCAGTGCTCCATCGAGCGCCTTTAGTGGTCGAGTCGCCTTTAGTTGGCTCTGTGGAGCGGATCGCATGGTGCACTGGAGGTGCTCAAGACATGATTACGGCGGCTTACGATGCAGGGGCGCAAGTTTTCGTGTCTGGGGAAATATCAGAGCGCACGACGCACTTGGCTAGAGAGATGGGTATTCATTACATTGCTGCTGGTCACCATGCTACTGAGCGTTTTGGTGTTCAGGCGCTGGGTGAGTGGTTGGCGAGTGAGTATGATGTAGAGCATCGATTTGTCGATATCGATAATCCCGCCTAGCGCTAATTTGTGCAAAGCATCCGCATCGGTTGGCTATGCGGATGCTTTGATCTTGTTAATTATTAATAACGCGGAGGTTGCGGGGCAGGCGCATCATGTTCTTTCAAGCTGCCTTTTAGGCCAAAGTCTTCGGATAACGTACCGCTTTTGCCATCTGCATAATCACGCGGAGTGTTAACATCACCTTCGTCCTCTGTGTTAGGCGCGAGTTTGTTTGTGGAAGGTGTGATGGCCGTTTCCAGTTTCCATTCAGCAGCTTCGCTGTCTATTTGCTGTTCTAGCCGATCAGTCTCCTGGCGAATATTAATGATGTGCTGCTGGATGCCAGTGAGGTGGCTTCCCATGCCTTTCTTAAGCTCGGCTATTTGATGTTCACGCTCAAGCAAAGCCTGCTTTAGTGTGGCGTGGTCACGTTGGCTTTTGCTGAACAGGCGATAACACGCCAAGCCGATAACAAATCCAATAACGAGACCGATAATCGCAAAAGTGAATGGCGAGCTTGCTTCCACAGTATTCTCCCTAGAGATGATGCACGCCACCAAGCGCATGGCGGGGTTTGGCAAATAGTTTAACAAACAGCTTAACAAAGCGTGACCATTATAGGCGCGTATCCGTCGGTTGGGTCAATCCGCTCATGCGCTCAGTTATTATGCAGCGTATAATATTGTTTTTTTATTTGGGCAGGCTGTGTTCTTACAACGTCACAGTTCCGTTCACGATGTGTGCTGTGGGAGCGAGTTGATGTCATCATTATCTGCACGTCAAGACAGCGAGCAGGCGAGCCGATTAACGCCTTTTGCGCGGTATCAGGAAGACTTAAAGCGTGACGATTTCCAGTACGACCCTGCTCAAGAGCAGGCGGTTAAGCATCTTCAGCGCCTTTATGATGAGCTGCTAGCCAGGCCCGCTAGTGCTCCTAAAGCCGTCGTTGCTAACAAAGGGTTAAAGGCAAAAGTTGCCGGGCTGCTGGGTAAAAAGGTCAGTGCCGGCGTGCCAGTGCTGCCTGACGTTAAGGGGCTCTACTTTTGGGGAGGTGTGGGGCGTGGGAAAACGTATCTAGTCGATACTTTCTACGAGGCGCTGCCGTTCCCTGAAAAAATGCGCACCCACTTTCATCGATTTATGCAGCGTGTCCACAATGAGTTGACTCACTATAAGGGCGAAAAGAACCCATTGACGCTGATTGCTGGCAAGTTCGCTGCTGAGGCACGCGTCATCTGCTTTGATGAGTTTTTTGTCAAAGATATTACCGATGCAATGATCTTGGCAAATTTGCTTGAGGCGCTGTTTGAGCGTGGCGTGGTGTTGGTGGCGACATCAAATATAGTGCCGGACGACCTTTACAAAGATGGGTTGCAGCGCGCACGGTTTGTTCCCGCCATTGAGCTAGTGAATCGTCACTGCGAGGTCGTCAACGTCGATTCTGGTGTTGACTACCGTTTGCGTGCCCTAGAGCGGGCTGAGATTTTTCATGCACCGCTTGATAAAGCGGCCGAGCAGGAGCTAAGCAGAAGTTTCAGAGAGATAGCCGGCCATGAGGGTGAGGAGGGGGCGCCTCTTGAGATTAATCATCGCATTTTAAAGACGCGCCGACTCCACGACGATGTGGCATGGTTTGAATTTGTCGAACTCTGTGATGGGCCGCGTAGCCAGAATGATTACATTGAGCTTGCCAGAGAATTTCATACAGTTTTGGTATCTAACGTCACTCAGATGAATGCAAAAACAGACGATCAGGCTCGCCGCTTTATTAATATGGTTGACGAGTTTTATGATCGCGGGGTTAAGCTGTTGATGTCGGCAGAGGTGCCAATTGAAGCGCTGTATCGCGATGGCAAGCTGACCTTTGAATTTCAGCGGACGCTGTCGCGTCTGCAGGAAATGCAGTCTAAAGAGTATTTAGCGCTACCTCATAAGCCTTAGTATCGGGTGCGCCGATAAATACGCTGCAAGCAAGAATAATATCAATAAGAGCGATATCAATAAAAAAGAGTGGCGGTACTTAACTTACGGTGATGCTTGCTGTAGAATGCCGCCTCGCTGCATGTTGCTGGTTTTTTCTGGCAACCAAAAAAAATAGGGATGGTGCTTCATCGCTTACGTAGCGGTGTAAGCTACCCAACACACTTAATCTGGTGATTTTATCCATGAAGACGTTCAGTGCTAAGCCGCAGTCCGTCCAGCGCGACTGGTACGTAGTCGACGCTACGGACAAAACGCTCGGTCGTCTGGCAACCGAGATTGCTCGCCGCCTGCGTGGCAAGCATAAGCCCGAATTTACTCCTCACGTTGATACTGGCGATTACATTGTTGTTATCAACGCTGAAAAAGTCCATGTAACCGGCAACAAGGCGAAGGCTAAAACCTACTACCGCCATACTGGTTACCCGGGCGGTCTGCGCTCTATGACATTCGACAAAATGCTTGATCATGCCCCTGAGCGCATTATTGAGTCTGCCGTTAAAGGTATGTTGCCGAAAGGTCCTTTGGGTCGCGCCATGTACTCAAAATTAAAAGTGTACGCCGGTGCCGAGCATCCGCATGCTGCCCAACAGCCGCTTGAACTGAACATCTGAGGAAATCTTCGCCATGACACAGCAGTATTACGGTACCGGGCGCCGCAAGACTTCCACCGCTCGCGTGTTTATGAAGCCGGGCTCTGGCAAAATTACTGTCAACGATAAAGATCTTGACCTGTATTTTGGTCGCGTAACTGGTCGTATGGTTGTTCGTCAGCCGCTTGAGTTGACTGAAACGCTGAATCAGTTTGACATATTCGTCACTGTTGCTGGCGGCGGCGGCTCCTCTCAAGCAGGTGCCATTCGTCACGGTATCACTCGCGCCCTGATGAACTACAATGAAGATCTGCGTCCAACGTTGCGCGCCGCTGGTTATGTAACCCGCGATGCCCGTCAAGTTGAGCGTAAGAAAGTCGGTCTGCGTAAAGCACGTCGTCGTCCGCAGTTCTCTAAGCGTTAATTTTACGCTATGCGGCAAAAGCGCCCAGGTCAAAGACCTGGGCGCTTTTTATTGGAATATCAAAAAATTATAACGCTTATACCACCATGGTCACGGGCGGTTGTTCTTGTGCAGAGCGCTTTGTTTTTTTAACATAGAGCGTATTTGATATTCGTCGTCGCAAGACGCCTTTGCGGCGGAACGGGTAAGCTGATGGGAGAAACCAGAAATGGCAGATAACGGCGTAAACAAAGGTCGGCGCCGTTTCCTTGTAGGCGCCACCTCCGTTGTGGGGGCGGTGGGCGCTGTCGGGGTTGCGGTCCCCTTTGTGGCTTCTTGGCAGCCTAGTGCCAGGGCAAGAGCGGCAGGTGCGCCTGTTCAAGCTGATATATCGAAGCTTGAGCCTGGGCAGCGTATGACCGTTGAGTGGCGCGGTCGGCCGATTTGGATTATTAATCGTACGCCTGAAATGATCGAGCGAACTGAAGCGTTAGGGAGCGACAGTTTAGCGGATCCTGATTCGGAAGTGCCGCAGCAGCCAGCGTATATCCAGGGTGGTTTGCGCTCTATCAAGCCGGAAATAGGCGTGTTGATTGGTATTTGCACGCACTTGGGTTGTTCGCCCCTGTTCCGACCTGAACCGAATGCCGAGGGGGTGGGTGTGGAGAATTGGCCGGGTGGTTTCTTCTGTCCATGTCATGGCTCTCGCTTTGACTTGGCCGGTCGCGTGTTCAATAACGTACCTGCGCCGATCAACCTTGAGGTTCCACCCTACCGCTTTGAGAGTGATGACATTATTGTCGTTGGCGAAGATGAGGAGGCTGCCTGATGGGTAATCCGAATAAAGCCAAGGCGGAAAAGGGCCTCATGCGTTGGGTAGATGATCGCTTCCCTGCCACTCAGATGTGGCAAGAGCATCTTTCCAAATATTACGCGCCTAAAAACTTTAACTTTTGGTATTTCTTTGGCTCATTAGCGCTGCTGGCGTTGGTTAACCAAATCTTGACCGGGGTTTGGTTAACCATGAGCTTTAACCCCTCTGCTGAAGGTGCATTCGATTCTGTCGAATACATTATGCGTGATGTGGAGTGGGGGTGGCTGATTCGCTATATGCACACCACCGGCGCTTCTGCCTTCTTTCTTGTCGTCTATCTGCATATGTTCCGTGGCCTCTTGTATGGTTCCTACAAAGCGCCTCGCGAATTAGTGTGGGTGTTTGGTATGACGATTTATCTGGTGCTAATGGCAGAAGCCTTTATGGGCTATTTGTTGCCATGGGGTCAGATGTCTTACTGGGGTGCTCAGGTTATTATTTCGTTGTTCTCAGCGATTCCTGGCATTGGCCCTGATCTGGCGCAGTGGGTGCGTGGTGACTTCCTGATTTCAGGCATTACCCTCAACCGTTTCTTTGCACTGCATGTGGTTGCTCTGCCAATCGTTATTTTAGCGCTCGTCGTGCTGCATATTATTGCGCTACACGAAGTGGGTTCAAATAACCCTGACGGTATTGATATTAAGCAGAAGAAAGATGAGGCAGGCGTGCCGTTGGATGGGATTCCCTTCCATCCTTACTACACGGTAAAAGACTTGGTGGGTATTGCGGTCTTCCTGTTTGTTTTCTGTGTAGTGGTGTTCTACTTCCCAGAAGGCGGCGGCTACTTTATTGAAAAGCCAAACTTTGATCAAGCTAACCCGCTACAAACGCCTGATCACATCGCGCCCGTTTGGTATATGACGCCTTTCTATGCCATTCTTCGCGCAATCACTTTCTCAGTGTTCGGCTTAGACGCTAAGTTCCTCGGTGTTATCTTTATGGGGGCTGCGATTGCAATATTGTTCGTTCTGCCCTGGCTGGATCGTAGTCCGGTGCGCTCAATGCGCTATAAAGGCTGGATGTCGAAAACCATGCTGACGCTGTTTGCTATCAGCTTTGTCATCCTTGGTGTTTTGGGTGTGTTGCCATCGACAGAGGGCAGGACGCTGCTAGCCCAGGCGTGCACCGTGATTTATTTCGCCTTCTTTGTCTTGATGCCGTTCTACACCAAGCTGGAGAAGACTAAACCCGTTCCGGAAAGGGTGACTGGCTAATGAAAAAGTATCTTTTGGGACTCCTTTTCGCGTTAGTGCCAGTAACTGCGATGGCTGCCGGTGGTGCGAGTGTCCCGCACTCGATGGAGCCTGATCTGCATGATCAAGCCTCGCTGCAAAATGGCATGAAGCTCTATGTTAACTACTGCATGGGCTGCCACTCACTTCAGTATCAGCGCTTTGCGCGTGCGGCTGACGATTTGGGGATGCCGCAGGATTTGGTTGAAGAAAATCTGATTTTCTCGTCAGATTTGGCCTACAACGACCAAATGCATAACGCCATGAACAGCGGTGATGCGGAGGGTTGGTTTGGTGCGCCGCCTCCGGATCTATCGCTCAAGACGCGTGTGCGTGGAACGGATTGGATCTACTCTTATCTGCTTAGCTTCTACAAAGATCCGAGCCGTCCCACTGGTGTTAACAACACGGTATTTGACCTGGTTGCGATGCCTAACGTGTTGGAGCCTCTACAAGGCGTACAAGAGCTGGTGTGTTCGGAAACGGATCATCCGGTGGCGGGGCAGTCACCCGATCCTTTGTCGGGTAAGTACCAGTCTTGTGATGTGCTGCAAGTGACCCAGCCAGGTTCCATGGAGCCTGCTGAGTTTGAGGAAGCAGTGTATGATCTTACTAACTTCCTAGCTTATGTGGGTGAGCCCTCCAAGCTTCAAGCTCAGGCGTTAGCACCTAAAGTGCTGATCTTCATTTTCATTTTTGGTGTGATTGCCTACTTGCTTAAGCGTGAGTACTGGCGAGATGTTCACTAATTATTAAGTGATGAGCGGCATGTCGGGCGCACGGCGGAAGCCGTGCGCCCTTTGTTTATCTAGTCAGTCGTAATGCAAAGCGGGTTACCATCCCATAAGCTAGCGCTGGCGTGTTATTATCAAAGATTGTTTTGATGCGAGGATGCTTTCATGGGTGTTGTGGCCAAGCGGTCGTCGATGATCTTTTACTCTGGTAATGATGATCATTTTAGTCATCGTGTGCGCATTGTTCTGGCTGAAAAGGGGGTGGCGGTTGATATCGTTGATGTCAGCGATGAGCGTCCACCTGAAGAGTTAGCAGACCTCAACCCGTACAACAGCGTGCCTACGCTGCTAGATCGTGACTTAGTG
Organism: Halomonas sp. 3F2F; assembly: GCF_014897805.1. Lineage (NCBI taxonomy): Bacteria > Pseudomonadati > Pseudomonadota > Gammaproteobacteria > Oceanospirillales > Halomonadaceae > Halomonas > Halomonas sp. 3F2F. Next base: position 67,719 of record NZ_JABUZE010000130.1, on the reverse strand, counting down.
CTCTATGAGTCTAAGGTCATGATGGAGTATCTGGATGAGCGTTTCCCTCATCCTCCTCTGCTGCCCGTTTATCCGGTGGCGCGGGCGCAAAGTCGTTTGTGGATGCATCGTATTGAGCGCGAGTGGTGCCCAATGCTGGAGCAGATACGCACAGGCGGTAAAAAAGAAGCGGAAAAAGCGCGTAAAGAACTGCGCGAAAGCCTCATTGGGATTTCGCCTATCTTTGAAGATATGCCTTACTTTATGAGTGAGGAGTTTACGCTTGTAGACTGCTGTTTAGCGCCGATTTTATGGCGTTTGCCTGAGCTGAATATTGAGTTGCCTGAGAAGCAGGTAAAGCCTCTGTTGGGCTATATGTCGCGAGTATTCGAACGTGAAGCGTTTAAAGCATCTTTAAACGAGCGTGAAAAAGAGATGCGCGCTTGAATTCATACTGCCTCTTCTCCTTAATCAGGTAAGGGGCATATTTGTCAGGAGGAGGGAGTCTTATGAAATCGAGCCGTCCCTATCTCGCCCGAGCTCTCTATGAGTGGTTGTTGGATAATGAGTTGACGCCTTATGTGGTGGTTGATGCTACTCAGCCTGGCGTGGAAGTACCGCGCCAGTTTGTTCAAAATGGACAAATTGTGTTGAATGTAGCGCCGACCGCTGTGCGTGACCTGTTTATGGAAAATCAGGCCATGGGGTTTAACGCTCGCTTTGGTGGCCAGCCTATGCAGGTAATGATTCCTACGCCTGCGCTTATCGCGATCTACGCTCGTGAAAATGGTGCTGGTATGGTGTTTGGGCATGAGCCAGAGCTGGATGCGGCAGAGTTTGATGATGCCGAACTGGATGGCGATTTTTCAGACACTTTTGACGAATCGTCCAAGCCTGAGTTAACGGTAACAGAGCCTGTTCCTGAAAAAGAGGGTGACGTTTCTGCACTGCCGTCTAAGAAGGCTAAGAAAAAACCAACGCTACGCGTGGTTAAGTAGCGTGGTTTTTAGCTAAGTTGTTAACTTGTGCTTTTGAGCGTCGGTTTTTCTTAGCAAGCAGTTGATGAATAAAAAACCTCGTCTCGGTGAAAAGCCGAGGACGAGGTTTTTTTATGGCGGTGTGTTAATCAATCCATATAGTCAAAGACTTTAACGATTCGCTGAATGCCGCCAACCGCTGATACCGCGTTAGCAATTCGGTTGCCTTCATCTCGAGTTACCATGCCCATCAGATACACCGTCGCGTTTTCTGTGGTGATTTTTAGCTTTGATGAGTCGATGCGGTCATTAGTGGCGAGTTGGCTCATGACATTGGTGGTTAGCCAGGTATCGTTTAGGCGTTGGCTAGCGGGTAGGTTTGCAGCAATACTGAGTTCGTTATGTACTTGGTCTACGCCGCGTAGAGAGCTGGCGACTTCACCTGCTTTATTACGCAGTTCCTCGCTAGGCACTTGCCCTACCAGAAGTAATGAGCCGTTATAGCTATGTGCTCTAATGCGTGCATCTCTCAAGCGGGCGTCTGAGCGCTCCAGCGCACGTGGCGCTTCACGTTCAATGGTTGTGTCAATGGCTTCGACATCACTGCTGCGCTGACCATAGTTGGAAGGGTTAGATGCCGCGTTATTAGCACATCCAGTTAGTAAAATAACGCTTAGTGTCGCAACGGCAATCAGTTTGTATAAAGAATAGCGTAGGGCCATGGCGATGACTCCTTTCAAAATGTAAAGTCAGTAGGTATTAATCTACCCGTTTGATTGTGTCTGTGCAGTTTAATCTGCTCAGTTTAATTTGTTTGGTGCTGACTATTTAGTCGACTCCGCCAAAGAGCTGCTCGTCAATTAAATCACATAAGCAGTGGATGACGAGTAGGTGAACCTCTTGAATGCGTGCAGTGGATGTTGCTGGAACGCGAATCTCACAGTCATCCTGGCCTAGTAATGACGCCATATCGCCGCCATCTCTGCCCGTTAGCGCGACTACCGTCATGTCGCGGTCATGGGCCGCTTGGATAGCTTGAACGATATTAGCTGAGTTGCCGCTGGTGGAAATGGCTAATAAGACATCACCGGGCTGGCCTAGCGCCCTGATCTGCTTGGAAAACACTTCATTATAACTGTAGTCGTTGGCGATCGAGGTCAGCGTTGAAGTGTCGGTTGTCAGTGCTAGTGCGGGTAGGCTGGGGCGCTCACGTTCAAAACGATTCAATAGCTCGGACGAAAAGTGCTGGCTATCGCCTGCGCTGCCGCCATTGCCGCAGGCGAGAACTTTACCTTCGTTAACTAAGCACTGAACCATCATTTGGCTGGCGACTTCGATGAAAGGCGGCAGCACTTCGCTGGCATATGTCTTCGTATCTATGCTGGCGTTAAAGTGATTAAGTATGCGTGATTGAAAGTCCATTAGGGCATCCTAGGTAAAAGTATCAGTAAGCATCAAAAGCCGCTTTTTCCCACTGGAATTCAAGCGCGGGAGGCGTGCCTGTGATCGCTAGGATATCAAAGCGACACGGACTTGAAACAGCATGCCGAGCGATATAGAGCTTGGCTGCTCGTATTAAGCGGTGGCGCTTCTGTGCAGTGACGGTCTCTAAGGGGTGGCCGTAACGAGTAGTGGTGCGATGTTTGACCTCGATAAAGACCAGGATGTCCTGGTCTTTCATCACAAGATCAAGCTCACCGCCTTTAACGTGATGATTGCTAGTGACAAGCGTTAAGCCATGTTGCTGCAGCCATTGAGCGGCTAGTTGCTCAATGGCTGCGCCCCGTGTCCGCGCTGTTTGCGGAGTATTGGGATTCTGATAACTATTGGTCATCGTTCAGTAGGCCAGGAATCAAAATGGGCGAAGGCACGCCATTTTGGAATTTCGCCCACGGTAGTTCTCGAGAAACCCTGCCATCACCTGATAGGCGAAGCGTACCAGTGCTTCCATTCATGCCGTCAAGGGCTGATAAGTCTGATAGGCGGATGCCAAGTTCGTAAGCATCCACGCCCATTGCCATTAGGCGAAACATTGAAGGGTCTGACTCGTTGCGAAGCTCTGCGTACGTCGAATAAAAGGGCAGCGCCTCTTCCCCGCCAACCGCTGCGTCAGGGATTTGCCAGGGAATATCGATAAACATTACATCATTTAGGTCTTGATCTAAGCGTGTCTGTAGGCGCCCTTCATGGAGGTGGGAGGTGGCATAAATAGGCAGGTTGGGGGCGTAGTAGTAGTCCATGGTGGGCGGCACTTGGCGTGCGTATTCGGGAAGTGCCAGTAAGAATAGTGCATCAATGTTCCCCAGGCGGGCACGATCGCCGCTGACATTTAGGGCTGTTTTGACGGCGTTAGCTACGGCGCTGCTAGGGTTATAGCGGACGGCATTGGTGATTTCACCGCCTTGGCTTTGCCACTCATTCCAGAAAGCTTCACCGACGCGCCGTCCCCAGGCATTGTCGGGCACCATGATAGACATTTGACGATGGCCGTCCTGAAAGGCGCGGCGAGCTGCTTGGCGGGCTTCATCTTCAGCAGATAAACCATACTGAAGCAGTTGAGATGCTTGATTGCTTGCGCTGTTGCCATAGTTCAGAGCCAGCGTCGGTAGTGGTACACTATCGCGCTGCTCAAGTTGGGTGACTTGGCCTTTGTCAATTGGACCAATCAAAAGTTGAGCGTTCATTTGCTGTGCACGTTGGTAAATTTCATCTAATGAATATTGAGACGCATTGATGAAATTAAGCTGTACATTATCTCCGCGCAAATCGTGGTGACGGCGCATGGCAGAAGCGATAGCGTTAGCCACACTGCTTAGTGGGCCAGATTCTGGTAATGCCACTGCTATGCGGCGTATTTCGACACCCTCTAATTCAGGTATGGATACTTTCGTATATTCAGTTTGATCCAAGGCTTGACGTGCCCACTGCTGCCGTTCTGCAAGGGTTTCTTGCTGGTTTGCTTGCATAGGCAGTTCGTCGTCAAGCACCTGGGTCGCGCGGAGGACTGCGCGGGGATCGTCCATGCCGCGAGCAAGTTCAGAGAAAAGCATTGCCCAGCGCACCCGATCCGATTCTGAAAGCATGTTTTCATCAACCGCATCGGCTGCGTCAAAAGCATTTTCGCGTTGTCCTTGTCTGGCGAGGATATTAGCCGCTTCCAGTCGCGTCTTGGCAGCTTGTTCAGGCGCTTGCTGCTCTGCTTGACTAAGTAATCGGCTAGCATCCTGATCAGGGGCGCGGTCAACCACGCTTGGGGATTGCATAGCGCACCCTGTAATCAGAAGCGCCATGAAGGCAGTGGCTAGTAATCCACGTATTGACTGTTTCATGTATCCTTCCTTAGTTTCCATTTGCGCTGCCGTCGCTCGATGAGCGGATAAATTTATCATTGCACAAGCATGGCGCACCGTCAGTGCAGGCTATTAACAAATCGGGAGTCACGATGACACACCAGCATCCGGGTATATTGTACGTGGTTGCAACACCAATTGGGAATTTGGAAGACTTATCGCCACGCGCTGCTCGGGTATTAGCGGAGGTATCACGTATTGCTGCGGAGGATACACGCCACAGCGGTCGCTTGTTAGCGCATTTGGGCATTAATAAGCCGATGCTCTCACTGCATGAGCATAATGAAGCACGGCGTGTCGATACGCTGGATAGTTACTTAATGGCGGGGGAAAATGTTGCCCTAATTAGTGATGCGGGAACGCCGCTTATATGTGACCCGGGGTTCGTATTGGTAAGAGAGTTGCGATTGCGGGGTAGGCAGGTGGTGCCGCTTCCTGGGCCTTGTGCGCTAGTCAGTGCGCTTTCAGCGGCCGGATTGCCGACTGATAGGTTTACATTTGGTGGGTTTTTGCCGTCTAAGCCGAGTGCGCGACGGCAAGCGCTTGAAAAATGGCAGTCTCGAGAAGAAACGTTGGTTTTTTACGAGTCACCTCACCGTATTGAGCACACGCTCGAATCGTTATGTGAGCAAATGCCTGAGCGAGCGGTTGTTCTGGCGCGAGAATTGACCAAAACGTATGAGACTTTTTTGCAGGGTTCGCCTTCCTCATTGCTTGATCAGCTTAAGCAAGACCCTAACCAAGGTCGTGGAGAATTTGTCGTAATGATCGCTGGGGCGGCGCCCGTTGTTCAAAGCGATGAGCAATCTATTACTGCTGATGAGCTGCTTAAAGCAATGCTAGCAGAGGGTGTTGGCGTCAAGCAGGGGGCAGCCGTTGCTGCAAAAATGCTAGGCGGCCGAAAGCAGGAATGGTACGCAAGATTGCAAGCATTGAAAGGTGGGCATTGAGGCGACGGCGGGGCGCTGGTATGCTTGCCGCCGGAGTTGGCCAGACAGTCGCCGCTAATACACTTGTAAAAGTGTGTTGGGGGAGGAAAGTCCGGGCTCCATAGGGCAGAGTGCCAGGTAACGCCTGGGCGGCGTAAGCCGACGGAAAGTGCAGCAGAGAGTAGACCGCCTAAGCCTTTCGAGGCTGGTAAGGGTGAAAGGGTGCGGTAAGAGCGCACCGCGCGCCTGGCAACAGTGCGTGGCATGGTAAACCCCACTCGGAGCAAGACCAAATAGGGATCCAATGGCGTGGCCCGCGCTGGATCCGGGTAGGTTGCTTGAGCGCTGTGGTGACGCAGCGCCTAGAGGAATGACTGTCCACGACAGAACCCGGCTTATCGGCCGACTCCCCATTTCCATAAAAGGTGCGCCGTTCGCATCTTTCTTAACACTGTGTGAGATTAACATGCCTTCTCCTGACGCTGACCAGGTTACTTCCCATTTTCGCCACACCAGCGTCTTACTAGAAGGGGCGGTAGATACACTTGTTCATAATCCCGATGGTATTTATTTAGACGGCACGTTTGGGCGAGGCGGGCACTCCCGCGTTATTCTTTCGCGCTTGAGCGAACAAGGTCGTTTAATGGCCATGGATCGTGACCCTCAAGCAATAGCAGCCGCTAAAGATATCGATGATCCTCGTTTCGACATAACGCAGCGAGAGTTCGCTCGGTTAGTTGAATATGCACAAGAGCAAGGGGTTTACGGAAAGCTTTCAGGGGTATTGCTAGATATTGGTGTTTCTTCCCCGCAGTTAGATGATCCAGAGCGTGGCTTTAGCTTTATGCGCAACGGTCCTCTTGATATGCGTATGGATCCTACCCAAGGAGAGAGTGCAGCCGCGTTTTTAGCCCGGGCTAGCGAAAGTGATATTGCCAATGTGTTTAAAACCTATGGTGAAGAGCGTTACGCAAAGCGCTTGGCGCGTGCTGTTGTTACGCGACGTGTGGAAAAGCCTTTTACGCACACTGTTGACTTGGCCGAGGTATTGAAAGAGGCTCACCCTGCTTGGGAAAAGGGCCGTCACCCAGCGACCAAAGCGTTTCAGGGGCTGCGTATTTATTTAAATGGTGAGCTCGATCAACTGGATGCAGCGCTTGAGGGGGCATTGGAAGTGTTGGCTCCTGGGGGGCATCTGGTTGTGATTAGCTTCCACTCGCTTGAAGATCGTCGTGTAAAACGCTTCATTCGTCATCATGTGCGGGGTGATACGCACTTGCCACGGGGCGTGCCGATTCGCGATGATCAGCTAAATCGCCGTCTTGAAGCCTTGGGTAAAGGAATACGCCCAAGTGACGAAGAGGTAGACGCTAACCCCCGGGCGCGCAGTGCCGTCATGCGAGCCGCCCGTAAACGAGTGTGATCATGAGCATGGATCGGATAGAGCGTTGGGCGTCAACGCTGCGCACCGAATGGCCTTTCAAGCTACGTTTTCGAGCTTGGCCGGTTATCCTTGTTGCGCTGTTCTTAGCGTGTGTCGTTACCGGTGGTTTAGTGGTTGCCACCACGCATATGACGCGAGTGCAGTATGCGCAGCTACAGCAGTTAGAGCAGGAAAAAAATCAGCTGCAAACCGAGTGGGGACAGCTGCTATTGGAAGAGGGGGCGTGGTCTACTCCGGCCCGTGTAGAGCAAATTGCTACGGAACGGCTTGAAATGCGCATTCCCGATGTGAATGATGTCGAGGTGATTCGACCATGAAGCGCGAAAGTCGGGGAGGGATATCCCGTCAAATGCCTATTGCGCCGCCGTTAGCTGGCGGACGCTTTTTATTTATTCTCATTGTTGTGATGGTGGCGTCGGCCATTTTAGTCGGCAGGATTACGCTGCTTCAGGTAATTGATCGCCCGTTTTTACAGAGCCAGGGTGATGCCCGTACGCTGCGCCATGAGGCAATACCCGCACACCGCGGTATGATCACTGATCGTAATGGTGAACCTCTGGCTGTTTCTACGCCTGTTGTGACACTTTGGGCGAATCCTCAAGAGCTACCTACCGATGCCATTCAGCGAGTAATGCTGGCGCAAGCTTTAGGCATGTCGCTCGATGACTTTGAATCTCGTGTCTCTCGATATAGCAGTCGAGAGTTTATGTACCTTCGTCGTCAAATGACGCCAGATGCGGCCCAACGTATATTGGATTTACGTACGCCTGGTGTTTATCAGCAGCGTGAATACAAACGTTATTATCCCGCCGGTGAAGTGGCGGCGCAGTTGCTGGGTGTTACCAATGTGGATGATGTGGGTCAAGAGGGACTGGAGCTCTCTTATCAGCCCTATTTGGCGGGGCATCCTGGACAACGCCGAGTCTTAAAGGATCGACGCGGTCGGTTAGTTCGTGAGCTGGGTGTTATTCGTGAAGCGCAACCTGGTGGTGAGTTAACGCTGTCGATTGATCAGCGTATTCAATATATGGCCTACCGTGAATTGCGTGCTGCTGTCGCTGAGCATGAGGCAGACGGTGGGGCGTTGGTAATGCTCGATGCGCGCACAGGGGAAGTGTTAGCAATGGCTAACTTGCCTTCTTACAACCCGAATAACCGCGCTGGGTTAGATCCGCGAGGTTTACGCAACCAGGCACTGGTTGATGTGTTTGAACCTGGGTCTGTTATGAAGCCTTTGGCGATGGCTGCAATACTGGAAAGTGGTGTTGTAGATCGCGATGCTGTCGTTGATACCTCGCCAGGCTGGATGCGCCTGGATCAGTTCACTATCCGAGACTTCCGTAATTATGGCGATTTAGATTTAGCGGGGATTCTACAAAAATCTTCAAACGTTGGTATGTCTCGTTTAGCGCTGCAGCTAAGTGATACGGCCATTTGGGAAAAATACAATCAGCTAGGCCTTGGGCAAGCACCAGGAACCGGCTTTCCTGGTGAGGCGACAGGCAGTTTGCCAGCGCCGGTTCGCTGGTCTCGAAGTGAACGAGCAACGCTCTCCTATGGTTACGGTCTCTCTGTTTCAGCCGTTCAATTGGCCAGTGCTTACACAGCGCTCGCCAATGATGGCGTGCGTTTACCGCCCTCGCTGTTGAGGCTTTCTGAGCCTCCCCAGGGGAGTCCTGCTATATCGCCCACAGTGGCTAATGATTTGCTGAATATTTTAGAAACGTCGGTCGCCGCCTATACCGGTGGGCGCCGAGCGCAGGTTGAAGGCTATCGTGTGGGGGGGAAAACAGGCACGGTGCGTAAAATAGGGCAGCAAGGTTATACCACCGATGCTTACCGCAGTGTTTTTGCGGGGATTGCGCCTATTTCCGACCCGCGTATTGTTACCGTCGTTATGATTGACCACCCCCGCGCTGGCCAATTTTATGGTGGCGCAGTGGCTGCTCCGGTGTTCTCTAGCGTGACAGGTAATGCCCTACGTTTGCTGGACGTGCCACCCGATCATGAGGTCGAGTAGCAAAGGAGATTGCATGAGGTTGTCCCCAGAAAGTCTATGGATAGCGCTAAAGCAGGTTTGGCCCAACGCCGTGTTACCTAAGGAGCTGCCTAAATTGCCAGAGCAGCTTCGCTTAGTGACGGATACACGTAAGTTAGCGATGGGTGATGTATTTGTGGCTGTCCCTGGTAGTCAGCGTGATGGTTATGAGTTTGTTGATCAAGCAGTGGCGGCAGGTGCGTCACTCGTTTTGGCGCATACAAGAGAAGGTGGTGTTTCACTGGACGGGCAAATACTTTATTTGCCGCATCTGTCTATGCGACTTGGCGAGCTAGGTCGCACACTGTTTTCTGTTCCTAAAGACCTTCAGGTGATTGGGGTGACGGGCACCAATGGGAAAAGCTCTGTTACCCATTATATAGCAGCGTTAAGTGAACTGCTTGGCAAGCCTGCTGGGGTGATTGGGACATTAGGTGTTGGTCGCCTTGGCCAATTGGTCGACACAGGCCTTACTACGCCTGGCTCATTGGCAATGCAAGAAACCTTGGCTGATTTGGCTAACCAGGGAGTGAAGCGTGTGGCGCTTGAAGCTTCTTCACATGCCCTTGAGCAACGCCGTTTAGACGCAGTGAACGTCGCCGCAGGCGTATTCACCAACCTGACGCGAGATCACCTTGATTACCATGGCAGTATGGCGGCTTATGCCGCTGCAAAAGCAAAGTTGTTCCGGCGTTCTGAGCTTTTGCTTGCGGTCGTCAATGCAAATGATCCTCTTGCGCGGCTAATGTTGGCAGGCTGTGATAGCCGTGTGCGTGTTTTGGCAGTAGGCGACGATGAAGTAGTGACGCTGCGCGTGATTGGTTGGCATCCCCATGAGCATGGTCAACAGGCTCTTGTTGCTACGCCGGAAGGTGAGAAAACGCTTAATCTTGGTTTGATGGGGCGGTTTAACCTAGACAATGTGCTGTTAGCCATTAGTGCGCTTTATGGATTGGGCGAGCCTTTAGAGCAGTTGTTTGAGTCGGCAACTGAGTTGGGCCCAGTGCCTGGGCGTATGGCGTTATACCGCGAGGTTAATGCGCCCAGCGTTGTTATCGACTATGCCCACACGCCGGATGCATTAGCTAATGCTCTCGAAGCGCTGAAAGAGCATTTAGGGAGCACCGGAAAGCTGTGGTGCCTGTTCGGTTGTGGTGGTGAGCGTGATACGGGAAAGCGAGCAGAAATGGCTGCTGTAGCGGAGCAGCGAGCTGACCACGTGATCGTTACTGACGATAATCCGCGTACGGAGTCTGCCGAGCAAATTCGCCAACAAATTATGTCGGGTTTTTCTGCTGCGGCTGCCTTTACGGAAATAGGTGATCGTAGTCAGGCGATTTGTCATGCGGTTCAGCAGGCTGATCCCCAGGACGTTATCTTGGTGGCCGGAAAAGGGCATGAGGCCTATCAGCACATTGGTAACGTGCGTCATGACTACCAAGATAGCGAACAAGTGATAAAAGCCTTCAAACTTAGGGCTGCCATGTGATGAACTGGTCGTTAGCTAGTATTGCTTCAGCGCTAAAACTTTCTGTCCCGCAAGCTTTATGCCAGTTGTCGGTGACGGCGGTCATTACCGATACGCGTCATATTGTGCCGGGCTGTCTGTTTGTGGCTTTGAAGGGGCCGCGTTTTGATGGCCATGATTTTATTGAGCAGGCGCTTGAGAAAGGCGCTGCAGCTGCTCTGGTTGAGCGCCCGGTAAGCAGTTTGCTTCCTCAGCTGGTATGCGCAGACACGCGTTTGGGCCTTGGCCTGCTGGCCCGGGCTTGGCGTGAGCATTGTGAGCTGCCGCTGGTGGCTGTCACCGGCAACAGCGGTAAAACAACCGTTAAAGAGATGACGGCCGCGCTACTTTCGCCATTGGGTGGTGTGCTTGCTACCGAGGGCAACTTAAACAATGATATTGGTGCGCCGCTGACGTTGCTGCGTTTAGCAACGCACCATCAGGCAGGTGTGATTGAGCTAGGGGCTAATCATTTGGGCGAAATTGCCTGGACCAGCCAGTTGACCTCCCCTAATGTCGCCATCATTACCAATGTAACAGGCGCGCATGTTGGAGAGTTTGGCGGTATGGGGCAAATTGCCCAAGCCAAAAGCGAAATATTAGCCGGGCTAGTGGAAGATGGTATTGCGGTGCTAAACCGCGATGACGACTACTTTGAATTTTGGTCAGCCTGTGCGGGAAGCAAGAAAGTTGTAAGCTACGGCTTTCATGGCGATGCGGACGTTCACGCGTCCGCACTTTCGTGTGACTCTTTGGGGCGGTATGCTTTTACGCTTGTTGAACGTGGCCAAATCCTGGGTGACGTCCAGCTGCCCTTGATTGGTAAGCATAATGTGAGTAATGCTTTGGCGGCTGCTGCAGCGGCTCTCGCATTAGGTGTTACACCAGAGCAAGTAGTGACGGGGCTATGCGAATTGTCCTCATTATCAGGTAGGTTAAGCATCGTGCCCGGTGTGCGCAATACGACGTTGTTAGACGACACGTACAATGCAAATCCTGGTGCTGTGAAAGCGGCGTTGGATGCGTTAGCGAACTTTCCTTCACCGCGCTGGTGCGCGCTTGGCGCAATGGGGGAGCTGGGCAACGAGTCTCATGCCCTACATACTGAGATTGGTCATTACGCTGCGTCACTGGGTATCGATACATTACTGACTTTTGGTGATGCCGCCCGTTCAGCAAGTGAAGCCTTCGGTCGCGGGCTGCATTTTGACGACCACGAGACGCTAGTGCGTCATGTTATTAATACTCTGCCGCCTAACACCACACTGTTGGTGAAAGGATCGCGTAGTGCAGGCATGGAAAATGTCATTGCTGCGCTACGTGCGGATGAAACAAGGTAAGCGCCGTTCATGTTACTTCACCTGGCGAATTTTCTAGCCCAATATCAGTCTACTTTCCAAGTTTTTAACTATTTAACCTTACGTGTCATTCTCGCAGCGTTAACGGCCCTCATGCTATGCCTGTGGCTTGGGCCCTGGGTTATACGCCGGTTAGTGGAAGGCCAGATTGGCCAAGCAATTCGTGATGATGGCCCTCAATCTCATTTGTCTAAAGCAGGTACGCCCACGATGGGTGGGGCAATGATATTGTTGGCTATTGCTATCAGCACGCTGGTCTGGGGCGATTTAACCAATCATTATGTTTGGGTGGTGCTGCTGGTCACATTAGGCTTCGGGGCTATTGGCTGGGTCGACGATTATCGCAAGGTTGTTGAAAAGAACCCGCGTGGATTACCCGCTCGTTGGAAGTATTTCTGGCAGTCGGTGGTGGGTATTGGCGCTGCATTGGTGCTTTATCTCACGGCCGCGACACCGGCTGAAACTAGCTTATTGATCCCGATGTTTAAAGATGTCGCGTTGCCGCTTGGCGTGTTCTATATCGTGTTGACCTATTTTGTGATCGTTGGCAGCTCTAACGCAGTCAATCTCACGGATGGCCTTGATGGCCTAGCGATCATGCCCACTGTGCTGGTGGCGATGGGCTTGTCCGTATTTGCCTATGCAAGCGGGAATGCTGTGTTTGCCAACTATTTACATATTCCTTTTATTCATGGGACCGGCGAATTGGCTGTTTTCTGTGCCACTATTGCTGGTGCGGGCCTGGGCTTCTTGTGGTTCAACACTTATCCCGCTCAAGTGTTTATGGGTGATGTAGGGGCGCTGGCGCTAGGTGCCGCGCTAGGCGTTGTCGCCGTTATTGTGCGCCAAGAAATTGTGCTGTTTATTATGGGCGGTATCTTTGTACTTGAAACGGTCTCGGTGATTCTTCAAGTTGGCTCTTATAAGCTTACCGGTCGGCGTATTTTCCGTATGGCGCCGTTGCATCACCACTACGAGTTGAAAGGTTGGCCAGAGCCGCGGGTCATTGTGCGTTTCTGGATTATTACCGTCGTACTGGTGCTGTTAGGGTTGGCTACGCTTAAAGTTCGATGATTAGCAAAGTAATAGCGGCAGTGTTGCCACTATTAGCGTGATGCACAAAGGAGCCGGTCATCGTGCGAGTCGCAAATGGAATCACCGTTGTTATTGGCCTGGGAATTTCTGGGCAAGCTATTTGTCGGCATTTGGCGCGTCAAGGCGTGCCATTTATGGTGGCAGATACGCGAGCCGAGCCTCCGGGGCTACACGCTTTTCAGAACGAAAACCCCAATGTTGAGGTTTATTGTGGTCCGTTAACGGCGCTTGATTTTACAGATGCCTACGAAGTGGTGGTCAGCCCTGGTGTCGATCCTCATTCGCCAGGGCTTGATGGCTTGCTAGAGCGTTATAATCCAGCAACGGGGGAGCCCGTACTGGTAGGTGAGATTGCTTTGTTTGTTCGCGCGGTGAATGCGCCGATCGCCGCTATTACTGGCTCTAATGCCAAGTCAACTGTTACGACATTACTCGGCGAGATGGCTAGAGTGGCTGGTGTTAAAGCTGCGGTGGGTGGCAATTTGGGTACGGCTGCATTGGATTTATTAGCTGAATGCCCTGATGCCGAGCTTTACATCCTTGAACTCTCAAGCTTTCAGCTGGAAACAACGCCTCATTTGGGTGCTAAAGCGGCTGCTTTTTTAAACCTCTGTGAAGATCACTTAGATCGTCATGGAGATATGGTGGGTTACCGCCGCGCTAAGCAGCGTATTTTTCGCGGTGCGCAATCAGTCATTGTCAACGCGGATGATGCGCTCACTTGGCCAGAGTCGCCTGTTGATCATGTAGAGCGTTTTACGGCCTTCGCACCCGCAGGTAATGACTGGGGGGTAGTTGAAAAAGGGGGCGAGTTAACGCTGTTCCAAGGTGATACTGCTTGGCTTGGCACAGCAGCTCTCAGCATGGCAGGGCGGCATAACTATGCCAATGCACTAGCAGCCTTGGCAATGGGTAAGGCGTTGGGCTTCGCAAAAGCACCGATGTGCCAAGCATTAACTGCTTTTAAGGGGCTGCCCCATCGTAGTGAAGTAATCGCTCGTATCAATGACGTTATGTGGGTGAATGATTCAAAAGGTACTAACGTTGGCGCTACGCTGGCCGCCATTCAAGGCATCAGCGCATCGCTGACAGGGAAAGTAATATTATTGGCCGGTGGTGTCGGCAAAGGTGCTGACTTTACCCCTCTGGCGATGCCTCTGGCAGAGAGCGCTAAAACTGCGGTGCTATTTGGTGCTGACGCACGCCGTCTTGAGGCCGCTATCTCATCTGCTGTTCCAGTGCATCTAGTCAACGATTTAACTCAAGCGATGGAAGTGGCCTGGGAAATAGCTGAACCCGGCGACTGTGTATTGCTGTCACCCGCCTGCGCAAGCCTAGATCAGTTTGTCAATTACCAGGCGAGAGGCGATGCCTTTCGGGATTGGGTTGAGCAGAAGCATAAACAGCATAATCACTCAGGAGAGAGGTTATGAGTCGAGTGCAGCGTATCCGCGATACTTTGACAACGCGGCATTTACCCTCCGATGTGTGGTTGATCGTCGCCGCCGTAGCGTTAGCTGGGTTAGGCTGGGTGATGGTAAGTTCGGCATCGGTAGGTCTGCTTGAAAATACCTATCACTACTCTCGGCAGCATGGCATTTTTCTATTTCTGGCTATATTGGCTTGTTTTTTTATGCTGTGTGTTCCTTTGGAAGCATGGCGGCAAAACGCAGCGCTGATTTTGCTAGTGAGCATCATCATGCTAGTGCTGGTGCTCGTGGTTGGTCAGGAAGTTAACGGCAGTAAACGCTGGATTTCACTACCTGGTCCCTTGCCTAGCCTGCAAGTTTCCGAGCTTGGAAAAATCGGTTTGATTTTTTACATGGCGGCTTTCATGTCCCGCTTTACCTATGACCTACGCCAACGGGCATTCAGTATGTGGCGACCTTTAGCGGTGCTTGCCGTTCCGGCGGGGCTGCTTTTTCTTGCTCCCGATTTTGGCGGCATGGTGGTATATACCGTGTGCGTTATTGGTATGTTAATGATGAGCGGCGCTTCACTTACCCTGCTATTTGGTAGTGGTGGCGTATTGGCTGTTGGCGCCGTCATGATGGTCGTTATGGAGCCTTACCGATTAGCGCGGTGGACGAGCTTTTTGGACCCATGGGCTGATCAGTTTGCCACTGGCTATCAGCTTACTCAGGCGCTGATTGCTTTCGGTCGTGGGCATGTGACCGGTACTGGTTTAGGTAATAGTGTTCAAAAACTTCACTACCTGCCTGAAGCTCACACCGACTTTATTTTTGCTGTCATCGCAGAAGAACTCGGCATGATGGGGGCCATTCTCGTTGTACTGCTATTTACCTTGCTCATTACCAGGGCAATGTTGATTGGTCGTCGTGCAGAATTGGCAGGCCATTTATTTGGTGCCTATGTCAGCTATGGCATAGGTTTCGTTATCGCAGCTCAGGCATTTATTAATATGGCGGTAAGCTCGGGGCTGTTGCCAACGAAAGGGCTAACATTGCCGTTGATTAGCTATGGCGGTTCAAGTTTATTGGTAACCGGTATGATGATTGGCTTGTTGTTGCGCGTAGATGCGGAGACGCGTCACCGTCCGCGTCGTGTATCGACACCCTATAAATCACGCCATGAACCTCGGTTACCGTAACTACTCAAGGAGTTGTTTGTGACGACGAACGCACGTCGACGCATTTTAATTATGGCAGGAGGTACCGGAGGTCATGTTATTCCGGCGCTTTCGCTAGCACGTTCGCTCAAAGCCCACAATGTCGACGTTGAGTGGCTGGGAAGCCCAAGAGGGATCGAAAATCGCCTAGTACCAGAAGCAGGTATTACGCTTCATACCATCGACATAAGCGGTCTGCGTGGCAACGGAGTAACTGGCTGGCTGAAGGCACCGCTGAACCTTTCCCAAGCCGTACTGCAAGCTCGAAAGGTAATTCGCCGCTTCAATCCTGATGTGGTGGTTGGGTTAGGCGGGTTTGCCAGTGGCCCAGGTGGGCTGGCAGCGTGGCTTTCCAGGGTGCCATTGGTGATACATGAACAAAATGCTATTGCTGGGCTGACCAATAAAGTGCTCTCAAAATTGGCGACTCGCACATACGCGGCGTTTGCTGAGGCTTTTGGTGACAAGGCAGAAGTGATTGGCAATCCGGTGCGAGAAGATATTGCTGCACTGGGTGAGCATCCAAGGAGTGCTTCTGAACTGGCCGTTCGCCCGCTGCGGTTATTAGTTGTTGGTGGTTCGCTAGGAGCGGTCGCACTGAATGAGCGTTTACCGCCCGGGCTGGCGGGCTTGCCGCCAGAGCGACGCCCTGATGTTCGCCATCAAGCGGGCAAAGACCGAGATGTGGCGACGGCAAGCGCCTATGTCGAGCATGGAATTGTGGCGGATGTTACTCCCTTTATTGACGATATGGCGGCTGCGTATAAGTGGGCCGATTTAGTCGTTTGTCGTGCCGGAGCGCTAACAGTGGCAGAGCTTGCCGCAGCTGCAAAGCCCGCCTTGCTAGTGCCGTTTCCATTTGCTGTTGATGATCATCAGCGGGTCAATGCTGACGTTTTAGTAAAGGCCGGGGCAGCACTTTGTGTCACACAGTCTGAGCTGACCCCCGAGCGATTAACACACTATTTAGATGAGCTATTAGTCCCTAGCGTTTTGTCAGGCATGGCTTCTAAAGCCCGCCAGGCGGCCTACTTAGAGGCGACTGAGCGTCTTACGAAGGGATGTTTAGCGCTGGTTAAACAAGGAGAGACTGCGTGACCGACTCTATTAATAATGCGTTGCACTCGGGTGTCCGTCCAAGCGGCCCTGGTATGCGCCGTATTAAGCGTTTGCACTTTGTTGGCATCGGTGGCGCAGGTATGTGTGGAATCGCTGAAGTGCTCGCAAATCAGGGTTACAGCGTCAGCGGTAGCGATATGAAGGCATCGACTGTTGTTGAGCGCCTTCGACAGTGTGGCGTTAACGTTGCTATCGGTCATGCTGAAGAGAATGTGGTAGGCGCTGACGTCGTGGTTGTCTCCAGCGCCATTGATGCAACAAATCCTGAAATCCGTTGGGCTCATGAGCATCGTGTGCCCGTGGTTAGGCGTGCTGAAATGCTGGCCGAACTAATGCGCTTTCGCCATGGCATTGCTGTCGCAGGAACCCATGGAAAGACGACCACAACCAGTTTGACGGCAACGTTGCTGGCGGAAGGCGGATTGGATCCCACCTTTGTGATTGGTGGAAAACTTACCAGTGCTGGCGCTAACGCTCGGTTGGGTGAGGGTGATTATCTAGTCGCTGAGGCAGATGAATCGGATGCGTCGTTTCTTCATCTGCAGCCAATGGTCTCTATTGTGACGAACATAGATGCAGACCATATGGCGACCTATGGTGGGGATTTTGAGCGCTTAAAAAGCACATTCATCGAGTTTCTGCATAATTTGCCGTTTTACGGGCTGGCAGTGCTGTGTATTGATGACGCTAACATTCGGTCGATGCGTGACCAGGTAAAACGTCAGTTTGTCACCTACGGTTTCGATGAAGATGCTGACTACCGCATTGTGGACTTTACTCAGCAAGGCGGTGAAGTCTCGTTCACCGCAGTGCGTCCTGGGGAAGCTGCTCCATTGGCTATTCGGCTAGCAATGCCCGGTCGCCACAATGCGTTAAACGCGATGGCGGCGATTGTTGTAGCAACGGATGCTGGGGTAAGTGACGATGCCATTCTTCGTGGGCTGGCAAGTTTTGCCGGTGTAGGGCGCCGCTTTCAAGTGCATGGCCACTTCAGCGCCCCCAATGCTGATGGCGATATCATGTTAGTAGACGATTACGGACACCACCCCCGTGAAGTTGACATGGTTATCCAGGCAGTTCGTGCAGGTTGGCCCGAACGTCGATTGGTCATGTTGTACCAGCCGCATCGCTACAGTCGCACCCGCGATCTTTATGAAGATTTCGTTCGTGTGCTTTCTCAAGTGGATACGCTCGTTCTATTGGATGTTTATAGCGCTGGGGAAGCTGTGATTCCAGGCGCGGAGGGTCGCACCCTTGCTGGGTCTATTCGTCAGCGAGGAGAAGTCGATCCATTGTTCGTTGAGCATAAGCAGGAGCTACCTGCGCTGTTAAGCAAGCTGCTGCGTCCTGGGGATATTTTTATTACTCAAGGCGCTGGTGATGTGGGTGGTATTTCGCTTCGTTTCGCGCATGCCAAATTATCGCTAGATAAGGTAGAGCTATGAGTACAGCAATGTCATTGAATGACCCCTTGGCACGCGTTGTTGTTGTTTATGGTGGTACTTCAGCAGAGCGCGAAGTGTCGCTTAAAAGCGGTGCGGCTGTGCTTGACGCGTTAAAGCGTCAAGGTGTCGATGCCATTGGCTATGATCCAAAAGAAGAGGGTTTGGTAGGGCTAGAACGCCTTGCCCCAACGGCTATTTTTGTGGCTCTTCATGGTCGTGGTGGCGAAGATGGTACGCTGCAGGGAGCGCTAGAGCTTTTAGGGCTGCCCTACACTGGCAGTGGGGTGTTGGCGTCAGCGTTAGCAATGGATAAGCAGCGTACGAAGCAAGTCTGGCAAGCCGTAGGGCTACCCACCCCTCAAAGCATCATGCTCAGCGAGACATCTGATTGGTCTATGGTGGTGTCGCAATTAGGTTTACCAATGATGGTAAAGCCTGTTCACGAAGGTTCCACGCTGGGGATTAGTATCGTTAAAAGCCAGGAGGCACTAGAAGCGGCCTATCACGAGGCGGCGAACTATGACGCCCGTGTCATGGCTGAGCGGTTCATTGTAGGTGAAGAGTATACCGTTGCTCTGCTTGATAATGACGTGTTGCCGGCAATTCGTGTCGAAGTCCCAGGCGGTTTTTATGATTACGAAGCCAAATACATTGCTAACACTACTCAGTATCACCTGCCCAGTGGCTTAGCATCTAGTGACGAGCAGGCCTTGGCAGAACTATGCAAGAAAGCGTTTGATGCTGTAGGTGGCGAAGGCTGGGGGCGTGTAGATGTGATGCGCGATGCGATAGGCAAGTTTTGGCTGATTGAAGTTAATACTGTGCCAGGAATGACGGATCATAGTTTAGTGCCTCAAGCGGCGGCGCATGCGGGCATAGAGTTTGATCAGTTGGTGTTGCGTATACTGAATACTGCGGTTCAACGCAGCTGCTCATGAAGAAGCGTAATGCGTGGTTAGGCCTCATATTGCTGGCACTGTTACTAGGTGCTGGTGGGCGTGCCTTATGGCTATGGTTAGATAAGCCTATTGAGCGTGTGTCTATTCGTGGCGAGTGGGAATATGTGAGTGCTGATTACCTCCGTACTCAGCTAGCGCCACTCGTTCAAGAGGCAACTTGGCTCTCGGCAGATTTAGGTGAGCTACGTAGGCGTGCATTGAAAATTGGCTGGCTGGATGAAGTTAGAATTTCCAGAGAGTGGCCAAATGCACTTGTATTTGAGCTGGTAGAGCAAACGCCAGTGGCCCGCTGGAACGATGATTTTCTACTTAACCCCAAAGGTGAGTCGTTTGCGTTTGCGCCACTAGGTGTGCCTCAAGGGCTCCCTGATTTGGCTGGGCCGACGGGAAGTGGCGAAGAAGTGCTTACTTATTATCGCCGCTTAACGCCTCATTTCCAGGGATTATCGTTGTCACTTTCTCAATTACGCCTAGAGCCTCGTGGTGCATGGCGGCTCCAGTTAAGTAATGGTGCCTGGGTAATGTTAGGAAGACGTCAGCATGAAATCCGATTAGCTCGTTTGTCGGCATCGTGGCAGCGTGAGCTTGCTCAGGTTGGTGAGCATATTCGCTATATTGACTTGCGTTACCCCAATGGTGTTGCAGTTGCCTGGCACGGAGAAAGTGACTTTGCAGAAGAGGATGAGTAATAAGCGACTTACAATGTGCAAAAAGTAGGTAAATGTAAGTGGTTGCCAACAGCGAAAAGCCATGAATAGGGTTTAAATCGCACACAAAGGCGATTATCGTAGGCGTGCGCTAGTCGTATTGTCAGTATTGTTTCTATACTATGTTATAGCTGATGCTTTTTTATGGGCTTTTTTATTTAATCATGATCAGCATTTGGCTTGATATTACGGTAGGCGTCAATGTTATTCAGCGTGATTTTGTATCGCCGTTTTAACAATGTTGGCGCAGTTACGACTAACAAGTTTCTTTTAAAATTTTTCTAGGAGATTATCCGACTCATGGCAGGCTCACCCAACGCATCCAATATGGTTGTCGGGCTGGACATTGGAACGTCCAAAGTCGTCGCGATAGTCGGTCAACCCACCGATGACGGCGGGATTGAGATAGCGGGTATCGGCTCTCATCCATCACGCGGCATGAAGCGCGGTGTGGTCATTAATATCGAATCAACCGTGCAATCTATTCAGCGTGCTGTTGAAGAAGCGGAATTAATGGCTGGTTGTGATATTCATTCTGTCTATGTCGGCGTTGCTGGTAGCCATATCAGTTCAATGAACTCAGATGGTGTGGTTGCTATTAAAGAAAGGGAAGTCACACCATCCGATATCGAGCGCGTTATTGACTCAGCCCGCGCACGTGCGGTCTCGGAAGGGCAGCGTGTATTACATGTATTGCCCCAAGAGTTCTCAATCGATGCTCAAGGTGGTATCCGTGAACCTTTAGGAATGTCAGGCGTTCGTTTAGAGGCGCAGGTTCACCTTGTGACAGCGGCATTGAACGCCGTTCAAAATATTGAGAAATGTGTTAGGCGATGTGGTCTGGACGTTGACGCAATCATTCTTGAACAGCTAGCTTCTAGTATGGCGGTGCTTACCGAAGACGAGCGAGAATTAGGCGTTTGCATGGTGGATATTGGTGGGGGAACCACTGATATGGCCATTTTCAGTGAAGGTGCCATTCGCCATACTGCCGTTATACCGATAGCGGGCGACCAAGTCACTAATGACATAGCAATGGCATTGCGCACACCAACGCAGCATGCCGAAGAGATTAAAGTTAAATACGCTTGCGCACTGACACAGCTGGCGGCAAGCGATGAAATGATTAAAGTTCCCAGCGTAGGAGATCGTCCGGCTCGTGATTTATCGCGACAGGCACTTGCTGAAGTGGTTGAGCCGCGTTACGAGGAACTATTTACGTTGGTGAGAGACGAATTACGCCGTAGTGGCTATGAAGATATGGTGGCTGCTGGTGTTGTGCTCACTGGTGGCACCTCGCGTATGGAAGGGGTTAGCGAATTGGCAGAAGAGATTTTTCATATGCCTGTTCGTATTGCATGTCCGCAAAATGTCAAAGGGTTGGCTGATGTGGTACGCAATCCAATTTATGCAACAGGTGTGGGTTTACTGCATTATGCATTGCAAGAAGCGCGACATGGGCAAGGCCTAGAAAGCCACGGGGAAGTCGTTGCTGCGCATAAAGGACGCAACGAAGTCGTCAGGCGTGATATCAAGGAAGGTCAATCGGCGCTGGTAAGAATTAAAGGCTGGTTCAAAGGAAATTTCTGACAGGGCCGCAAGCGCGGTTCAGGAGACGGGGCTTATGTTCGAATTGGTAGATAACGCACCCTCGAGCAGTGCGGTCATCAAAGTGGTCGGTGTTGGCGGTGGCGGTGGCAACGCGGTCAACCACATGGTCGAAAGTAATATCGAAGGCGTTGAGTTTATCTGCGCTAATACCGACGCTCAAGCGCTTAAGCGAGTGTCTGCAAAAACAGTCTTGCAGCTTGGTGGTGAAATCACCAAGGGGCTTGGGGCCGGTGCCAATCCTGAAGTCGGCCGTCAAGCCGCCATGGAAGACCGTGACCGCATCGCTGAGTTATTAACCGGTGCAGATATGGTATTCATCACGGCTGGCATGGGTGGTGGTACAGGTACCGGCGGTGCGCCTGTTGTTGCTCAGGTTGCCAAAGAGTTAGGTATTTTGACGGTTGCCGTGGTAACTCGCCCCTTCCCGTTTGAAGGGCCGAAGCGCATGCGCGCCGCTGAAGAAGGTATGAAAGAGCTTTCTGAGCACGTTGATTCGTTGATCACTATTCCCAACGAAAAACTGCTTTCTGTGCTAGGTAAGAACGCCACGCTGCTAACCGCCTTCAGCGCTGCTAACGATGTGTTGTTGGGGGCCGTTCAAGGTATCGCAGAGCTGATTACCAGCCCAGGCATTATTAACGTCGATTTTGCTGATGTTCGCACCGTTATGTCCGAAATGGGCATGGCGATGATGGGTACCGGTGGGGCAACTGGCGAGAATCGTGCTCGCGAAGCGGCTGAAAAAGCCATTCGTAGCCCGCTACTTGAAGACATTGATCTGCACGGTGCTCGCGGTATTTTGGTTAATATTACTGCTGGCCCTGACTTGTCGATCGGTGAGTTCAATGACGTAGGTGCTACAGTTCAAGAGTTTGCTTCTCAGGAAGCAACTATTGTGGTGGGTACCTCTATCGACATGGAAATGTCCGATGAGCTACGTGTGACCGTGGTGGCTGCTGGGCTGGATGGTAACAAAGGCAAAGTTGCCTCACGTGAGCCAGTGCGTCGGTCTGCTGCTGAAGCGTCCTCAGATTACCGCAAGTTGCAACAGCCAACTGTCATGCGTCAGCAGGCAACGGCGCGTAAAGAAGCGCCTGAGCCCGCTGCAAAACCTCGGGCCGAGAAGCGTCGCGCGCCTGATGCAGATGACTATTTGGACATTCCCGCATTTTTACGCCGTCAGGCAGATTAACTGACGCTATCGGGGTCATTGAAACAGCAAACGAGAGTTTTATTGGTTAAAACGCTCGTTTGCTGTTAAAGTGAACACTGTTTCTTAACTTTCTTTCCCCTAGCGGTACTTGTCGGCACTTTTGCCGGTGACCGCCGTCATTAGAGTTCGACCACTGCCCATGATCAGACAACGCACATTACAAAACGTCATTCGCGCCACCGGAGTGGGTCTGCACTCTGGCAAAAAAGTCCACTTGGCTTTGCGCCCGGCGCCAGCTAATACCGGAATTGTATTTATCCGGACCGACCTGGAGCCTGTGGTTCACGTGCCGGCTCGTGCCGAATTGGTGGAAGACACCACATTATGCACCGCGCTTTCTTACCGCGGTGTGAAAGTCGCGACGGTCGAACATTTAATGTCGGCATTTGCTGGATTGGGCATTGATAATGCCTATGTCGATGTAAGTGCGCCTGAAGTGCCTATCATGGACGGCAGCGCCAGTCCATTTGTGTTCTTAATTCAGTCAGCTGGCATTTTAGAGCAAGATGCACCTAAGCAATTTATCCGCATTAAGCGTCGTGTTGCCGTCAGTGATGGCGACAAAGAAGCCGTCTTTTTGCCTCATCAAGGGTTTAAAGTCTCCTTTTCAATCGACTTTAATCACCCTGTATTTGAGCAACAAAAACAAACCGCGTTAATCGATTTTTCAACAACGTCGTTTGTGAAAGAGGTTTCTCGTGCACGTACCTTCGGGTTTATGCGCGATCTGGAATTTTTGCGATCCAATAATCTTGCGCTTGGCGGTAGCTTAGACAATGCCATTGTTGTCGATGATTACCGCATCGTTAACGAAGGTGGCTTGCGCTATGACGATGAGTTCGTCAAGCATAAAGTGCTGGATGCTATTGGTGATTTGTACCAACTTGGCCACAGTTTGATTGGTGAGTTCCAGGGGGTTAAATCAGGCCATGCGCTCAACAATCGGTTGTGCCGCGAGTTGTTAGCGCAGCCCGACGCCTATGAAATCGTCACCTTTGAAGAAGACAAAGCGGTTGCACCTATCTCTTACTCGGCACCTGCAATGGCATAGATTGCACGCTTGTTGGGCGGGTGAGTTGCATGTGGCAATAGTAAAAAGCACCGCTAAAGCGGTGCTTTTTTGCGTATTGGCGCTGGCAATGCATGGCTATGAATGTTTGTCATCTGAATGATTAGGTGCATGCGCCGCAAGACGCTCCAGGGCGTTTCTAAGCGAGGGGTTGTCAGTGTCTTTAGCGCATTCAGTTAGCGTTTTTCCTGCGTTTTCTGAGAGGGTGCGCGTGTAGCGCTTGGGGCTTTCAATCGGCCGAACGGGCCGCACTTTCAAAGTAAAGCCAGTAACGCTTTCAAACCCTGGCAACTGATGCAGTAGGGTTAGCAATCGCGGCTGTTCATAGCGTAACCACGTTAGCCAGCTTGCTTGGCCACTTATTAGCGTCAATCGTCCGTCCCGAAAGCCCCCGACGAAAATATGCTCACGCATTGCTTCAGGAAGGTGGGCGCGTAAATGGCGCTGAGCCTGATCAATTAAGCGGGACTGTCGCATAAGCTGTCCAGCGCTGCCCGACTTAGTCAGCAGTTGGGTAATGGGCTGTGCGCGGGATCGCTTAACCTTTATACTCATTAACTTGATTCCTGGAACGTTGCTGGCTGCGCCACACTCGCGGTTGCCACCAGCGTTCTGTATTGTCTTTTAATTGATAGAGCCTAACACGCTCGGGAGCCAGTCCACAGCATGTCATCAACGCCAGATGTTTTGTCTGCTTCGCCGCGGCGGCAACGCCGAAACGGCCTAGCGCGTTGGTGGCTGGCAGGCCTCTTAGTGAGCTGTTTGTTACCTGCTAGTTTACATCCTTCAGATGCATTTCGTAGTGGTGAGCGCGGCGTCATCATCTGTTTTTGGGTGCCCGCGATGCTGCGTGCCCAATCTGAATGGATCGCCAAGAAGCGCTGTGCGCTGCGCCGCTGGGTACGAAAAAAAACGCGCATCCATCCTGTCGTCTTGCACGGTTCCCGCTATTTTCTTCATATCCCACGTCGATTGGTTGCCGCGATTGATGTGCTGACCCCTCGTGGTCCGCCAGCTCAGCTGTCCGTTTACTAAATTTACCCTTATTTGCCTTATATAAAAGGGCGTGCCTGAATGGGGCGCTCGTGAAGATTTGGAACTTTCATGATTAATAATTTGTTACGTAAAGTTGTTGGCTCTAAAAATGATCGCGACGTTAAACGCATGCAAAAAAGTGTGCTCAGTATTAACGTTTTAGAGCAGGCGCTTGAAGGGGTGAGTGACGCTGAGTTGCAGGAAAAAACAGGGCTGCTCCGTCAAAAATTAGCAGAAGGCGCGTCTGTTGATAGTTTGTTGCCTGAAGCATTTGCCGTCGTGCGAGAGGCCAGTAAGCGGGTAATGAAAATGCGCCACTTTGACGTCCAGATGGTCGGTGGCATGACGTTGCATCGTGGCCGTATTGCGGAAATGAAAACCGGTGAGGGTAAAACCCTGGTGGCGACGCTGGCCGTCTATTTAAATGCGCTGCCAAGCAAGGGTGTGCATGTTGTCACCGTTAACGACTACCTTGCTCGCCGTGATGCTGAGTGGATGCGGCCCTTGTATGAGTTTCTTGGGCTATCGGTAGGCGTTATCTATGCTGGTCAAACGGGTGAAGAGAAGCGCCATGCCTATCAGTGTGACATCACTTACGGTACTAACAATGAGTTTGGTTTCGACTATCTGCGCGACAACATGGCGTTCTCGCTTGAGGATAAAGTGCAGCGTGGCCTGCATTACGCCATTGTCGATGAAGTCGACTCTATTTTAATTGATGAGGCCCGTACGCCGTTAATTATCTCGGGCGCAGTGGATGAAAACACTGATTTGTATGGCATTGTGAATCGTCTGGCTCAACAGTTAGAGCAAGGTGAAGCCTCTGAAGACAGCGATGCGCCGGTTACGGGAGATTTCCTGCTTGATGAAAAACAAAAGCAGGTAGAGCTTACCGAGCAGGGGCATAACAAAGTTGAAGAGCTAATGCGTGCCGAAGGGTTGTTGGGCGAGGGCGAGTCGCTTTATGCCGCACAAAACCTAAACTTGCTTCAGCATATGCATTCCGCGCTGCGCGCACGGCATCTTTATCATTTAGACGTTGACTACATCGTGTCTGAAGGCCAGGTCGTCATCGTTGATGAGCATACTGGGCGTAGTATGCCGGGACGCCGATGGTCAGAAGGGCTGCACCAAGCGGTTGAAGCGAAAGAAGGGGTGACGGTTCAGCGAGAGAGCCAGACACTGGCATCGACTACTTTCCAGAACTATTTCCGTTTGTATGAAAAGCTCGCAGGTATGACCGGCACCGCTGATACCGAAGCGTTCGAATTTCGGCAAATTTATGGCCTGGATGTGGTCGTTATTCCAACGAATCGACCGCTTGCTCGTAAAGATCTGAATGATTTGGTTTATCTGAGTGCGGAAGAGAAATACGAAGCGATTATTAAAGATGTGAGGGCTGAAACCGAGGCCGGGCGCCCCGTGCTCGTCGGTACTGCATCGATTGAAACCTCTGAGTACCTAGCTCGCCTTATGCGCGAAGCTGGCCTGGCGTTTAATGTTCTGAATGCTAAACAGCACCAAAGCGAAGCAGAAATCATCGCTCAAGCAGGTCGTCCTGGCGCCATTACTATTGCAACGAATATGGCGGGTCGTGGTACCGATATCGTCCTGGGGGGGAACTGGGAAGCAGAAGCAGCTAAGCTGCAGAATCCCACTCAAGAACAGATTGATGCGCTAAAGGCAGAGTGGCAGAAGCGTCATGATGGTGTTTTAGAAGCGGGTGGCTTGCATGTGATTGGTTCTGAGCGCCATGAGTCCCGTCGTATTGATAACCAGTTGCGTGGCCGTGCGGGACGTCAAGGTGACCCAGGCTCTACACGCTTCTTCCTCTCGTTAGAAGACAGTTTGATGCGCTTGTTTGGTTCTGACCGAGTGAAGCGCTTGATGCTGGCTCTTGGGCTAGAGCGCGGTGAGGCGATTGAGCACAAGATGGTGTCTAACGCTGTCGAGCGCGCCCAGAAAAAAGTAGAGGGGCGCAACTTTGATATCCGCAAGCAGTTGCTTGAATACGATGATGTCGCTAACGACCAGCGCCGAGTTATCTACGAACAGCGTAATGAAATTCTTTCCGCTGATGAGGTTTCCGACGCCGTTATCGGTATTCGTGAAGAAGTCATGGAAGATGCCATCAGTGATTATGTGCCTCCTCAGAGCTTGGCTGAGCAGTGGGATTTGCCTGGGTTAGAGGCGCATCTTAAAACTGAATTCAATCTTGATGCTCCTGTTACGCAGTGGGCGGCAGAGGATGAGCGTTTCAGTGAAGAGAAGCTGCGTGAGCGTTTACAAACGATGCACCGCGATGCGTATCAAGCCAAAATTGAGGCTGCTGGTGCCACGTTGATTCGCCGTTTTGAAAAACAAGTCATGCTCCAGGTATTGGATACCCGTTGGAAAGAGCATCTTCAGTCGATGGATCACTTGCGTCGCGGTATTCATTTGCGTGGTTACGCCCAGAAGAACCCTAAGCAAGAGTACAAGCGAGAGTCCTTCGAGTTGTTTCAGCATCTGCTAACGAACATCAAAGCTGACGTTACGCGTATTTTAAGCCATGTTCAGGTTCGTCAGCCTGAAGAGGTTGATGCGTTAGAGCAAAAGCGCCGTGAAGAGTCAGTACGTGAACGTGCGACAGCAGCAAGCCGCCACGACGACCCTAACGCCCAGCAGGACGATGTTTCACAGGACGCGCCAGGGGCTGATGGTCGTCCGCTGCGTCGTGAAGGACCGAAAGTAGGGCGCAATGATCCGTGCTCATGTGGGTCCGGTAAAAAATATAAGCAGTGCTGCGGAAAACTAAGCTAATCACGCGTGGCGAAATTGAGCGCAAAGGAGAAAAACATGGCGGTGGGAAATCTTGCTTTTCCGGAATTGCCACCCCTTAATGGGGTGCGCCTGGGTAGTGCAATGGCAGGTATTAAAAAGCCGGATCGCCGTGATGTTGTGGTGATTGAGCTACCTGAAACTGCCACGGTAGCTGGGGTTTTTACTCGTAATGCGTTTTGTGCTGCCCCAGTGGTCGCTGCGAAAGCGCATCTTGAAGCGTGTGCAAGCGCAGGGCGTGTGCCTCGCTACTGGTTGGTAAATACTGGCAATGCCAATGCTGGTACTGGCGCATCAGGCTTGCAGGATGCTTATGCCAGCTGTGAAGCGCTTGCTGAGCAAATGGGCGTTGATAAAAGCCAGGTCTTGCCCTTTTCAACCGGCGTGATAGGCGAACCTCTTCCCATGACGCGCCTGCTTGCCGGTATACCCCATGCGCTAAATTCCTTAACGGATACTAGCCTTGCTTGGCAGCAAGCGGGTGAGGGAATTCTAACCACGGATACCCGTGCCAAGGGCGCAACGGCAACCGTTTCAATTGGCGATCAGCAGGTCACGATCAACGGTATTACCAAAGGTTCAGGCATGATTAAGCCTAATATGGCGACCATGTTGGGCTTTGTAGTAACGGATGCGGCGATTGCACAGCCGTTGTTAGCAAGTTTGTTACGTGAAACGGTAGATCACTCCTTCAACTGCATCACTGTCGATAGCGATACATCAACCAACGATGCGTGCATGTTGGCAGCGACAGGTACCGGCGCTCGCATCGAAAACGAAGAGCAGGTGGCCATTTTCCGCAATGCGCTGCAATGCGTCATGACCGAGCTTGCTCAAGCGATTATTCGTGATGGCGAAGGGGCAACTAAGTTTGTGACGCTCCAGGTGGATGAAGCGACCACTCGGCAGGAAGCCTTGGATGTCGCTTTTACCGTTGCTCACTCGCCGCTGGTGAAGACTGCGCTCTACGCTTCTGATGCTAACTGGGGGCGTATTCTAGCCGCTGTTGGGCGCGCGCCGGTTGAGGCATTCGATGTTAACCAAGTCGTGATTGATTTGGGTGACGTTCGCTTGGTTGAACAGGGTGGCCGTGCCGACAGTTATACAGAGGCTGCGGGCAGTGCCGTCATGGCGCAGGAAGAGATCATCATTCGCATTAATTTGGGCCGTGGTGAAGAGAGTGCCACTATGTGGACCTCGGACCTATCTCATGACTATGTGACTATCAACGCGGATTACCGTAGCTGAAGTGCACTGAAAAGTAGCCAAAAACAGTTGCAGTGACGTGCTAATGCAGCGAGATAGCGTCGTCTTTGGTTAGGGCGGCGCGCAAAAAGTGGGTAAAGACGTAATGAGTGTAATGGTAAAACGACGAGTTCATGTCGCGGCGGCTGCAATGATCAGCGCCGATCAGAAGCGGGTGCTGATTGCGCGTCGGCCCTCTAATGTCGATCAAGGGGGCCTATGGGAGTTTCCTGGGGGTAAGCTGGCGCCTTATGAAACAGGCTTGGAAGGTCTCAAGCGTGAGCTTCACGAAGAGCTTGGCGTCGAGATTGTACGGGCCCGGCCTCTTATCCGTGTTCATCATGAGTATCCTGATAAGCACATCCTGCTAGATGTTTGGCAAGTCCAAGAGTTTGCAGGTGAGCCGTTTGGCCGTGAGGGGCAGGCTGTGCGCTGGGTGCCTATGGAAGAGTTGGTGAACTATCCTTTCCCTGCCGCTAACTTGCCTATTTTGCGTGCGGTGATGTTGCCCACCGATTATCTGATTACCGGCGAAGAAGCTGACGAAGAGCGTTTCGATAGCTTGTTAGAAAGAGCGCTTAGTGAGGACGGTGTCAGACTCGTACAGCTGCGGGCAAAAAATCTTGATGAAGCGGCATACATTGCCCGTGCTGAGCGCGCGCTGCGCCTTTGCCGTCAGTACGATGCAAAGCTGTTGCTGAATGGCGAGCCTGCATTGCTTGATGCTGTTGATGCTGACGGTATTCATTTAACCAGCGCACGGTTAATGGACCTTGAGCGTCGCCCGATTGCAGAAAATAAATGGCTCTCGGCATCGACTCACGATCAAAAGCAACTTTCTCAGGCGGCAGTTTTGGGTTGTGATTTTGTCACGCTGTCGCCGTTGCGCACTACGCCTTCTCATCCTGAAGTGGCGCCACTGGGGTGGCATGACTTCCAGCAGCTAGTGGAACGTGCTGGTATGCCGGTATTTGCACTGGGTGGTATGACACGTTTTGATGCTAACCATGCACGCGCTGTTGGCGCTCAGGGAATTGCGTCTATTCGTGATTTTTGGAAGTAAAGCCAATCGCCACACGTTAGCTTTTTGAATGCTGCGCCTGCTCTCGATGAGAGCAGGCGTCTATGTTTTTATCAATCGCGATAGCGGCGTGTTAAGTCACCGTAAGCATCAATACGGCGGTCGCGCAAATAAGGCCAAATACGCCGAGTGTTCTCGCTGCGCGCCATATCGATGTTGACGACTAGTTGCTGCGTCTCTTCACCTGCATGCGCTAGCATTTCTCCCTGTGGGCCGCATACAAAACTTCCTCCCCAAAACGCAATGCCGTTACCAACGCCAGAGTGGTCGGGTTCAAAGCCGACTCGGTTAGCGACTAGCACGGGCAGCCCGTTAGCGACGCCATGGGAGCGCTGTATAATTGTCCAAGCATCTTTCTGACGGGCTTTTTCAGCGTCATCATCACTTGGATCCCAGCCGATGGCCGTGGGGTAGAGAAGCAGCTCCGCACCACTTAGTGCCATTAAGCGTGCCGCTTCCGGGTACCATTGGTCCCAACAAACCAGAATACCTAGCCGCCCAACAGAGGTGTCAATAGGCGTGAAGCCTTGGCCACGTCTGTCGTCAACATCGCCAGGGGTAAAGTAAAACTTTTCGTAAAAGGCCGGATCATCCGGGATGTGCATTTTACGGTACTGTCCTACACGTCCTTTTGCGCGGTCATAAACGACGGCTGTATTGTGGTAAAGCCCCGCCGCCCGTTTTTCAAACAACGACCCCACCAGCACAATATTCAGCTCCTTGGCTAGTTCGGCCAGGTGCTGACCAGTAGGGCCGTCTAATGGTTCAGCCAAATCAAACAGTGCAGGGTCTTCGTACTGGCAAAAGTAGTGCGTGGCATGCAGCTCCTGAAGCAACACTAATTGTGCGCCTTGGCTAGCAACTGAGCGTATGCCTGCTTCGCTGGCAGCAAGACTACGTGCTTTATCTGGCCACGCGGGCTGTTGAACAACACCGACGGTTAAGCTGTTAGACATGATGGCTCCTTAGGATTGACTAAGCGCAGGGGCAAGGGTGCCTTTCGGTAGCTGCATGGTTAAGCAGTGAAGGCTGCCATGCTGGCGAATGACGCTATTACACTCGATAGGAATCAGGGTGTGTTCTGGAAAGGCAATACTCAACGCTTGCAGCGCGACCAGGTCGGCGGGATCGCCGTAAGTGGGCACCAGTACGGCATTATTGATAATTAAAAAATTCGCATAGGTAGCCGGGAGGCGATGACCATCTTCAGGATCAAAGCAGGCCTGTGGCCACGGCAAGGCGATTAACTGGTAGGGCTCGCCGTTGCGCTGGCGAAACGCCATGAGCTCTTGCTCCATTGCGTTTAGCGCTGGATAGTGAGGATCAGTCGGGTCGTCGCAGCGGACATACGCAATGGTAGAGGGATTGCAAAAGCGCGCGAGCGTATCAACATGACTGTCAGTATCGTCACCTTCAAGATGCCCATTGGCTAGCCATAGGACTCGATCGACGCCAAAATCTTCCGCTAACTGGGCTTCAACATCCGTACGCGAAAGTGACGGATTGCGGTTGGGGTTCAGTAAGCAGGCTTCAGTGGTTAGCAGCGTGCCCTCTCCGTCGGTTTCAATCGCGCCGCCTTCTAGCACCATGCTGCGTGGAGCGATGGGGCAGGTCCACACCCCTGCATCGTTCAGCCACTGAGTGAGGCGATTGTCATGCTCGGCAGGAAATTTACCGCCCCAGCCAGTAAACGTGTAATCCAGCATGAGTGGCTGCTGCGTTTCGTCCACCACGGTGATCGGCCCATGGTCTCGGGCCCAAGTGTCATCCGTGGGAGCGACAATGAGCATCAGTTGTTGTTGGGCAATGCCATAGGCCTCAAACGTCGCAGCCAAGCGATGCTGGGTGGTGTCATCAGGAACGCTGATTAACACGCGCTGATAGCGTGTCGTGGCAATCACGATACGCTCAAGTGTTGCTTCGATGCGCGATAACAGCGGTGCCCAGTCGCCGTCTGGGCGGGGCCAAGTCAGTTGCAAGCCGTCTTGGGGGGACCACTCGGGCAATAAACGGTAAGTCTTGTTAGCCAACGTCACGAATGCTCTTAATAGTCGAAAAAATCCTTGCCCTAAAGACAAGCAGAATGGGCGCAATTTAGGGGCTCGCTTAGCAACATGCAAGCGTTACCGTGCTTGAGGGAACGCTAGGCAGACTTGTTACTCTAACGCAGCGTTCGTACATGCACCCATGCTAAAAAAACCGTACCATGGACGCTTATTACTAAGGAATGATGCCATGCTTGATCGTTTGCCTTTTCTGGTGGGGCTGCGCTACGTGCGCGCTAAACGCCGGAACCACTTTATTTCATTTATTTCGCTAACTTCAATGCTGGGGTTAATGCTTGGCGTGGCAGTGCTGATACTTGTGCTGTCGGTGATGAATGGTTTTGATCACGAGCTGCGTACTCGAATTTTGGGCATGGTGCCTCACACTAAAATTGAATCACAAGCAGGGTTAGTTGAGTGGCAGGCGTTAGCAGAGCAGCTTGTTGAGCGAGAGCGAGTTATTGGTGCAGCGCCCTATGTTGAACAGCAAGGTATGTTTTCAGCGGGTGGCAGAAACCAAGGCGCTATGGTGAATGGCATTCACCCAGACTGGGAAGATCAAGTGTCGATTATTGGTGAGCATATGCGCCAAGGTCAGCTTTCTGATCTGGTGCCTGGTGAGTGGCACGTAGTGCTGGGGTCTATGCTGGCACGCCGCTTGGGCGTTGGGGTAGGTGATCGCGTCACGCTACTTGTTCCAGAGGCATCGATTACACCCGCAGGGGTTTTTCCAAGACTCAAGCGATTCACTGTTAGCGGTATCTTTAGTGTAGGCGCTGATTTAGACGCTAATCTGGCCTATGCCAATATTGAAGATATGCAAACGTTAGCGCGCTTGGGCGACGCGGTGGGTGGCCTACGGCTGGAGCTAGATGACCTGTTCGTGGCTGGCAGTGAAACGCAAGCGATTGTTAACGAACTTGGCGCAGGGTACCGCGGTACGGATTGGACTGCTTCCCATGGCAGTCTATTTCAAGCGATTCAGATGGAAAAGCGCATGATTGCACTGCTGCTTACGGTCATTATTGCCGTTGCCGCATTTAATATAGTGTCTACGCTAGTGATGGTAGTGACCGATAAGCGAGCGGATATTGCCATTTTACGCACCATAGGCGCCACCCCACGTTCGATCATGGGGATTTTTATCGTGCAAGGGCTCACCATCGGTCTGATAGGTATTGCGATTGGCGTTACTGTGGGTGTTCTCCTGGCACTGACTGTCTCTGATTTGATCAGTTGGTTTGAAACAACTTTCGGTATTCAGTTCTTGGATGCCGGGGTTTACTTTATTAGTGACTTGCCCTCTCAACTGCAGTGGGGTGATGTGCGTGATATTGTCATCGCTGCCTTTGGTCTGACCTTCCTCTCGACGCTTTATCCCGCTTGGCGGGCCGCTCGGGTTCAGCCTGCCGATGTACTGCGTTATGAATAAGGAAGTAACGATGACCTCAAGTACCCAGCACTCAACCACAGTTATGTTGGAATGTAACAGCCTGACACGGGTATATAGCGAAGGCCCTCAAGATCTTACCGTATTAGATCAGCTTGAGCTTAAGGTACATGCTGGAGAGCGTGTTGCCATTGTAGGGAGCTCAGGCTCGGGTAAAACAACGCTGTTAAACCTGCTGGGAGGGCTTGATCGGCCTAGCGCTGGTAGCGTAGTGATTGCTGGTGAGCCGTTAGCCGGTCTTAACGAAGCGGCATTAGGCCGTTTTCGGAACCGCTATATCGGCTTTGTCTATCAGTTTCATCACTTGCTAGCTGAGTTCACTGCGCTAGAGAACGCCGCGCTGCCGTTAATTATTCGTGGCCAGTCTAAGAAGGCAGCGGAGCAGCGGGCTATGCAGTTGCTCGAACGAGTGGGCATGAAAGCGCGAGCAGATCATAAACCGGGCGAACTTTCGGGAGGGGAGCGTCAGCGGGTGGCCATTGCCCGTGCATTAGTGACAGATCCCCGTCTTGTGCTAATGGATGAGCCAACCGGGAATCTTGATCAAACCACGGCAGGTACCATTTTAGCGCTTATGGATGAATTGGCTAAAGAGAGTGCCTGCGCGTTTGTTATTGTGACTCATGATGTCAGTTTGGCTGCCCATCAGGATCGGGTATTAAGGCTGGATAGTGGGCGGTTAATTGAGCAGAACAGCGACTAATACCCTAGGGGGTTAGTCGTCGAACTCTGATTCAATACAAGCCCGGCGCTGCCGTCTCTTCAGGCGGCGGCGCTTCCAGTGATGGGAAACATGCCAGCGCCAAATTAGCCGTATGACGATATTGGCAAGCATGGCTGATAGTAAGGCAGAAATTAACGATCCAAGCATTAGCGGTGGCAGGATGTCGTGCATTTGTTCTGCAATCCAGCGCGTGGATATACGCGATGGTGCCTCTCTCACTGGTGCTTCTAACAGAAACGTGCCAATTCGATAATTAAAATAAAAAATAACCGGCATGGTAAGTGGATTGGTAATCCACACCAACCCTACCGAAAGTGCCAAGTTACAACGGCTAAATTTTGCCCCCAGTGCTGCAACTACCATTTGAAACGGTATAGGCAGCATGGCGCAAAAAAGCCCCACGCTGAATGCGTTTGCAACGCTTCGACGTGTTAAAAGCCATAACCCGGGGTCCGCAATTAACGGCGCAATAAAGCGTAGTGAGCGCTGTCGCCTTAATGTGTCGGGTTTGGGCATGTAGCGCTGCAGGAAACGGCGCGGCATGTCAGGTACTCTTTCGATTGGTACATCCTATTATCCATATAGCAGCGTGCTTCGGCTATGGCGTGGGTATGAATGACCCAGTTCCAAGGAGGGGATATGCAACTAGGCGCTGCACTACCGGCTGCCTTGGCAGTATTGATGGGGGCACTAGCGGCGTGGATCAGCGGCCCCGAGGCGCACCTGCAGGTTTTGTTGCCAGGTGTGCTTGTGGTGCTGCTTTGCTTGGTTGTATATCGGCGTAGCCTATTAATTTGGCTGGTTATTTCAAGCTGGGTTTTTATCAGCGTGCAGCAGGAGTGGGGGCACCGTTTGCCACCTGGGCTCAGTGGAGAGGATGTCACTCTGGAGGCCCGAGTAATCAATGTTCAAACGCAAGCGGAGTCGTCACGAGTGCGCTTGGCAGTGGAATCTTGCCGCTCTCCCGAGGGACTGCCAAGTTGTAGCGCACTGCGTAGCGTGCGAGTAAGTGCCTATGGCAACCAGCGCTACCTCGTTGGTGAGCGCTGGCGGATGACGCTGCGGCTCCGCCCGCCCAGTGGCTTTTCTAATCCAAATACATTTGATTTTCAGCAATGGTTATGGCGTGAAGGCATACATGCGACGGGCTATGTGCGCCAGGAGCCTACGCCCGAACGCCTGTCGGGGGCTGCGCCGACACTTCGTCAGCGAGCAATGGCGACGCTGGCTAGCCAGCCGTTGCAAGAGCGAACCCGGCGCTGGCTTGCGGCGCTAACGCTGGGAGATAGTGAGCAGTTGACCCAAGATGATTGGACCTTGCTCAATGCAACGGGTACGACGCATTTAGTGGTCATTTCTGGGTTGCATGTTGGGCTTGTCGCTTCATTTGTGCTGTTGTTGGCACGTTTTACTGCCAGGCTGATAACGCCCACCAATTGGCGTCTGCGTGCTTGGCCCTGGTGGTTAGCAGGGGTGGCGGCTGTGGGGTACGCCATGTTAGCCGGACTAGCACCTCCTGCCATGCGCGCCATGATCATGACGCTGTTAGGCTTGTGGGTGCTTAGCGGGCGCCATGCGCCAGGAGCTTGGCAAGCTTGGTGGCTTGCGCTCGGGATAGTGTTAGTGGTTGATCCTCTTGCACTGTGGAGGCCTGGTCTGTGGCTATCGTTTATTGCGGTAGGCTGGTTGATTATTATTTGGCAAGGCCGCCCCCGCCCACAGGGTCTAAAAGGGTGGTGCTGGGCGCTACTGCGTTCTCAACTACTCATTGCACCGCTGATGGCGGCTGCAGTGCTATTGGCTTTTGGAAGAGTAGCCCCTGCGGCCCCGCTGATTAATCTTGTTGCTGTACCTTGGGTAAGCTCCGTGATGGTGCCTAGTGCGCTATTGGGGTGGGTGCTGTCGCCACTGCCTGGAATAGGGCTTTTTGTGTGGTGGTGTTTTGAGCAGGCACTGCAGGTTTTTCATCAGTTACTCGTCATCGCCGTGCAGTGGGCACCGCTTTTGCAGCCACCGTCAATACTGATGTTTCCGCTAGTAGGTGCACTGTTATTGATGTCGCTGTGTTGGGGGCTTCCCAATGTCCCAGGATGGTTGCGTGTTAGTGCGACATTACTGCTATTAAGCTTTCCGTGGTGGTCAGCGGACGAACAGTTTAACCAAGGTGAGCTGCGTGTCATTGTTTATGATGTCGGGCAAGGCCAACTGATTGAATTACGTAGCGCCAACTATCGATTGCTATACGACACAGGACCTCGCTTTCGCAGTGGGTTTATGCCGCTGCAAACCCTTTGGCCCCCAGGCCAATCGTTCGACCACGTTATTGTCAGCCATGCTGATACCGATCATGCGGGAGGGATTAGTGCGCTTTTAAAAGACCATCAAGTAACGCAATGGTGGGTTCCCAGTGGAGATCTTCTGCCTGTTGCGAGTACAGAGTGTGTTCAAGGGCAGCAGTGGCGACGTGATGGCATTGACTATCAGATACTATGGCCCCCAAAAGGGGAGAACGTGCTCTCCTCAAATGATCGCTCCTGTGTACTTCAAATAAGCGCGGGTGGGCAGCGTTTGTTGATTACCGGTGACGTTGGTAAGGACGTTGAAAGAAGAATCTTAGCGAATGTTATTACGCCGATTGGCGTGTTAGTGGCTGGGCATCATGGAAGCAATACAAGTTCGGGTGTTCAGTTCGTTCAAGTAAGTCGTCCTCGGCATGTCATTTTTAGTGCTGGGAAAGATAATCCCTTTAACCATCCGGTCGACGCGGTAGTGCGCCGCTTTCGACAACAACAGAGCTGCTTATGGAGTACCGCCCAGGATGGCGCTCTCGAATTTAGCCTCACAGCGACTCAGCCAATTCAGATCATTCCCATGCGAAAGCAACAGGGCGTTCGTAAGCGGTGTTGATGCGCGTCACCATAAGGTAGAATTCTCGCAACTGCACACTATGGCCGGGAGCGCGTGTGACTGATTCAGGTTGGGTTCTCTACAAGCGATTATTAACTTACGTCAAACCTCACTGGCGCGCATTCGCGTTAGCGATCGTCGGTTTTATTATTTATGCCGCCTCTAGTACGGCACTAGCTGAAATGATGAAGCAGCTGATTGATGGCATTCAAAACCCTGATGCTACCTTTCGTTTACTGCTCCCACTGTTTGTGGTGATTATGTTCGCTTCGCGTGGGTTGGGGACATTTTTAAGCACCTACTTTATGTCTTATGTCGGACGTTATGTGATTCACACGCTGCGCTGCGATGTGTTTGCGCATTTGCTACATTTGCCTGGGCGTTTCTTCGACCACCATTCCAGTGGCCATTTGGTATCTCGAGTAACGTATCACGTAGAGCAGGTCGCAGGTGCTGCCACGAAAGCGGTCACTATTATTCTGCGTGAAGGTCTGTTCGTTATCGGGCTGATCGGTTATCTGTTTTGGACCAACTGGATGCTAACGCTGCTATTTCTGGGCGTAACGCCGGTGATTGCTGTTGTGGTGAGCTATGCCAGCAAACGTTTTAGGCGTATCTCCAAGCGTATTCAGCACTCCATGGGAGACGTTACTCATGTCGCTTCTGAAGCGCTCTCCGGCTATCGCGTCGTGCGCACGCATGGTGCTGAAGAGTATGAAAAACAACGTTTTGAACGGGTAAGCGAAGAAAATCGCCGTCAGAGTATGAAAGAGGCGATGACGCGTGCTGTGAGTTCACCAGTGATCTTGATGCTGGTAGCGATTTCCATGGCTATTCTGGTTTGGCTTGCCATGGCGCCTGCGCTTATGGAAAACATGACGCCGGGGGAGTTTGTTGCCTTTATTACCGCAGCAGCGCTAATGATCAAGCCGGTGCGCCAGCTCACAGAAGTGAATAGTGAGATTCAAAAAGGCATTGCGGCGGCTTCGGAGCTATTTGGCTTGCTTGATTTGACCCCTGAGCAGGATGAAGGGAAGACAATTCCCCGTCAGCTTACAGGCAGCGTGGTGATTGATAATGTCAGTTTCCGCTACGCTGATGACCAGCCTAATGTATTGCACGATATTAATATTAGTGTTGCCCCTGGTGAGCTAGTGGCGATTGTTGGGCGCTCTGGTAGCGGTAAATCAACATTGGTCAGCCTGCTGCCGCGTTTTTATCGTCCTAGTGAAGGGCGCATTGTGATTGATGGGGTAAATGCCGATGATTATGCGTTGGGCCCTTTGCGTCAGCAAATTGCGTTAGTATCGCAACAAGTCACGCTGTTTAATGCAACCATTGCTGACAATATTGGCTATGGCGTTACCAACCCAGACCCAGCCGCCATTGAAGCGGCCGCTCAGGCGGCGTACGCCAGTGAGTTTATTGAAAAACTGCCTCAGGGCTATGCCACGGTAGTGGGTGAAAACGGTGTGATGTTATCCGGAGGGCAGCGCCAGCGCTTAGCAATCGCTCGGGCGATTTTTAAAGATGCACCTATTCTTATCTTGGACGAAGCGACATCGGCACTGGATACCGAGTCCGAGCGCTATATCCAGAAAGCGCTGGAGCATGTGTGTGAAGGGCGTACCACATTGGTCATTGCCCACCGTCTATCCACCATTGAACGGGCTGACCGTATTTTGGTGATGGATCAAGGGCGCATTATTGAGCAGGGTACCCACCAAGCGTTGCTAGAAGCGGGAGGTGCCTATGCGGCGCTGCATCAGCTTCAGTTTCAGGAGAGTGAATGAGCCTGGAACAACGCTGGCTTAAGGCGGCTTACCAGGGGAGCCGATGGCTAACGCCGCTGTATCCGTTGGGTGCTTTATACCGTTATCTTATGGCGCGCCGTAGCTCTCACTATCACGCTGGTAAAAAGCTAGCTGTTAAAGCATCCGTACCCGTTATCGTGGTGGGTAATATCACTCTTGGTGGAACCGGCAAGTCGCCGCTAGTGGCGTGGCTGGTCGACTGGCTGAGGAAGCAGGGGTGGTCGCCAGGTATTATTACCCGTGGTTATGGTGGTAAAGCATCGCACTATCCGTTACGGGTAACTGCAATCACTGACCCTGCGCAAAGCGGCGATGAGCCATTAATGTTGGCGCAACAAACGGGCTGCCCGGTCGTAGCTGATCCGCGCCGTCCAAGAGGCGTTCAAGCCCTGGTTGATAGTGGGTGCGACATTATTGTCAGTGATGATGGGTTACAGCATCTGGCGTTAGGACGTGATATTGAATTGGTTGTTGTTGATGGAGCTAGGGGGCTAGGAAATGGGCGCTGCTTACCTGCTGGGCCGCTGAGAGAATCACCCAGTAGATTAGCTCAAGTTGATGCTGTGATTATTAATGGTGAGCAGCGCCGCCCTCTGCCTAGAGAGGGAGTGGCGATGCGACTAGCGCCGCTCAGCTGGCGCCGAGTGCAGGATGGTCAGCGTATGCCACTTACCCCTCTGCCATTTACGCTACCTGTGAATGCTGTGGCGGGTATTGGCCATCCTGAGCGTTTTTTTAATACGCTGCGAAGTTTAGGGGTGGAAGGCGAGATGCATCCGCTAGCAGATCATCAGCGTTTTGATGACCAGACTTTCCGTTTTAGTCATCAGCGCCCCGTTGTAATGACCGCCAAAGACGCAGTGAAGTGCCAAGCGTTAGCGCCACCCGATAGCTGGGTGCTAGAGGTAGAAGCCGTGCTTCCGCCAGAGTTTGAACACTGGCTGGCAGCTAAATTGTCAGCGCTTTCTGAAAAGGGATACACCGATGGATAAAGAACTACTGGCAATGCTGGTTTGCCCGCTTTGCAATGGCAAGCTCAAGTATAATCGTGAAGCCCAGGAACTTTGCTGCCACTACGACGGTTTGGCGTACCCTATTCAAGCAGGCATCCCTGTGATGCTTCCTGAAGAGGCGCGCGCGATGGATGCCGATGAAAAGCTACCTATCTCGCCTGGTCGTACCGGAGAGGTGTAATGTCAGTCGCTAAGACCGAATTTATTGCCGTTGTTCCCGCGCGTTTTGGCTCGTCCCGCTTGCCGGGTAAGCCACTGCTGGATATCGCGGGTGAGCCTATGGTTGCCCATGTCTGGCGAAGAGCCTGTCAAAGCCAAGCAAGTCGTGTCGTGGTAGCCACTGACGATCCTCGTATACGTGATGCGATGTTGCCCTACGGTGCGGATGTCGTTATGACTCGCGCGGATCATCCTTCTGGTACGGACCGGCTGGCCGAAGTGGCAGAGCAGCTCGGGCTAAGCGACGACACTTTAGTGGTGAATGTGCAAGGCGATGAGCCGCTTATCCCCCCGGCCTTAATTGACCAAGTGGCGATGCGTTTAGCCGAAGATCGAGAAGCGGCCATTGCGACGCTTGCTGAGCCTATTACTGATGTTGAAACGTTATTTAACGCTAACGTCGTCAAAGTTGTTCGCTCCTTGCAGGGGCGTGCTCTGTACTTTTCTCGTGCTCCCATTCCTTGGGATCGAGAGCAATTTAAAGTCCAGCCCGCGCTTTTAGCCACCGATGCGTGGTTGCGTCATATTGGTATATACGCCTACCGTGCCAGTTTCCTTGCCGCTTATCGTGAGCTGGCGCCGTCGAGCCTTGAGCAGTTGGAGCAGCTAGAACAGCTGCGTGCGCTACAGCATGGCTATGCCATTCAAGTTGCGCTAGCCAGCACTATCAATCCTCCTGGTGTGGATACGCCGGAAGACTTAGCCAGGGTGAGAGCGCTTCTGGCGAGTGAAAGTGAAGGTGGAAGCGAATGAAGCGCGTCCTATTTGTCTGTTTGGGCAATATTTGTCGTTCGCCAACGGCCGAAGGCGTCTTTTGGCACGCTGTTGAAGAGGCTGGCTTAAGTCGTCATATCAACGTTGACTCTTGTGGTGTAGGTAGCTGGCATGTTGGAAAAGCGCCAGACAGCCGTGCCCAGGCAGCTGCTTTGCAGCGTGGTATCGATATTAGTCATTTGCGCGCTCGTCAGCTAAGCGCCAGTGACTTTCTTGAATTCGACTATGTGCTAGGCATGGATCGCGACAACCTCAAGGCAATGCGAGCGCTACAGCCGAGTACCAGTCGTGCCCATGTGGGGCTCTTGCTAGATTTTGCCGATATGCCAGATGCTGAAGTGCCCGACCCTTATTACGGTGGTGATGAGGGCTTTGAACATGTCCTGAATCTAATTGAGGCGGCTTCTACAGGGCTAATTGCCCAGCTGAGAAATGACGGGCTGAGAAATGACGAGTTGTGAAAGAGGTAATAATGATTTGCTTAGTCGTTGCCAGTCAGTCGATTTAACCTCTGCGAACACGCTGCGTTTACCCTGTCAGGCGGAGCGGTATGTTGCCCCTAAAACGCTAAGTGCACTCCAGCATGTGGTGCGTGAAGCCGTTGCTAAGCAGTGGCACATTACGCTCTTGGGAGGTGGCAGTAATGTGCTGC
Organism: Halomonas sp. 3F2F; assembly: GCF_014897805.1. Lineage (NCBI taxonomy): Bacteria > Pseudomonadati > Pseudomonadota > Gammaproteobacteria > Oceanospirillales > Halomonadaceae > Halomonas > Halomonas sp. 3F2F. Next base: position 26,511 of record NZ_JABUZE010000130.1, on the reverse strand, counting down.
TTCCCGCTAAGCTGAAAGGCATTACGATTCGGCCTGCTATGCAGCAGTGGTGGCTAGAGAGTTGCGGAGAGTCTGTTGTTGCTCATGTGGGAGCAGGCGTTAATTGGCATTCGTTAGTCATGACGCTAGCGGCTCGCGGCCTGTGGGGTATTGAAAACTTAGCGCTGATTCCTGGTGATTGCGGCGCAGCACCGGTACAGAACATTGGTGCATACGGTGTCGAGCTTAAAGACGTTCTGGTAGGGGTGCAGGTAGTAGAGTTGGCGTCGGGTAGTGTACGTTGGTTAAGCGCCGATGCTTGCCAATTTGGTTACCGAGATAGCATCTTCAAAAAATCGCTAGCGGATAAAGTCGTCATTACTCAGTTGGCGCTTCGGCTATCAAAAACGCCGCTACCAAGACTGGGTTATGGAGATTTAGCTGCCCGGGTAGCCGCTTCGGCGAATTGCTTGGCGGTGGCTCAAGCAGTGTGTGCTATTCGTCAGGAAAAACTACCGGACCCTCAGGTGCTCGCAAATGCGGGTAGCTTCTTTAAAAACCCGCTAGTTAACAGCGATCAGTTATCACGCTTGTTACAGGCATACCCTAGCATGCCATATTTTCCGCAGATTAACGGTCAATCCAAACTGGCAGCGGGGTGGTTGATTGATCAGTGTGGGTTGAAAGGGGTTCGGCAAGGGGCTTTCGGTGTTCACGCGCGGCAGGCCTTGGTGCTTGTGCATTTTGGCGGTGGCGATCGGTGCGAGCTACTGCAGTTTGCAGAGCATATTGCCCACCAGGTCTATGACCAATTTGGTGTTGAGTTAGAGCCTGAGCCACGCTTGGTACAAGCATAAAAAAACCCCGCTTAGCGGGGTTTTTTAGTGCTAGTGTCGAGTGCTAGCGATCACTCATTAGTCGTGTTCTGTGCTTGTTTACGCAGTTCACGAGGATCGTTATGAGCACGACGGCGGCGGCGTGGCTTAGGTGCCTCGTCTTGGGGAGAAGCCGCAGGCGCTTGCTTTGCTTCTTCAGGTGCCACTGTTTCAACGGGGGCCTCTGGTGAAGGCGTTTGAACCTCTTCATTAGTCGCCAATGTAGGCTGCTCTGTGCTTTCTTGAGCAGCAGCGCTGTCATTCGCGGTTTCTGAAGCAGCGCTCGTGTCTGAAGCAGTTGTATTGCTCACTGCGTCGCTGTCTAAAGAAGATGCTTCCGGCTGCTCAGCAAACTCTGGTGAGCTTGCTTCAATGCTAGCTGCTACGCTTTGCGACGGTGTCTGAGTGTTAGCGTCACTGTCGACAGTCTCAGCAGTCTCAGCAGTCTCAGTAGTCTCAGCAGCTTTCGGCGCTTCTGCATGTGTGTCGGCGTCTGCGGATGTCTCTTGTGCCGTCTCCTGAGGTTCTTGAGACAATACAGGTTCCTGACGCACAAGTTCTTGAGATACAGGTTTTTGAGACTCAGAAGGTTCTTGAGGCTCAGCAGCTTGAGATAGCGACTGCTGGGGCTTGTCAGTCTCTTTTGCAGTTTCTTCGTCACGTGAGCTTACTGATTCGCTGTTGGCGGTATCAAACTCTTTCACGTTTGAAGTGCTCCCTTCCTCCAGCTCTACTCCTGCATCAGCTTTCACGAGCTCAGACGAACCGCTAGCCGCCTCTTGGGGCGCTTCTTGAGCAGCAGTTGCGTCATCAGTTGGCTGTTGAGGTTTGGCCTCAGCGCTTTTCTCTACACCTTCCTCTGCTTCAGGTTCCGCTTTCTCTGCCGCTTGCTGAGGTTGGCGACGCTGGCGCGTAGCCTTGCGTGCTTTCTCCGCCTTTTCGGCAGGGCGCTCAGCCGTTGTTCCATCGGCAGCTGCTGATTCCTCTACAGCTGGTTCAGGCGCTTCAGTGGCTACTTCAACGCTTGGTGTGGCAGCTGTGCTGGCCTCATCTTGTAAAGAGGGGCTGGCCGGCGTTGCTTTACTGCTGTTCACTTCAACAGCAGGCGCTTCTACCGCCGGTGATTCAACAGCAGCTTCAGCAGAAGGAGCGTCTGCAGAAGGAGCGTCTGCAGAAGGAGCGTCTGCAGAAGGAGCTTCAGCCGCTGCGGCTTGCAGTTTCAGCTGTTCCGCTTCGGCTTGAGGATTAACGGCCTGTTTACGCGTGCGGTTGCGCGGATTGTTACGCGTGCGTTTCGGCTTGCCGTCATCCTGTTTGTCGTCCGTTTGTGATGCGGGCTCACGGGCAGCTTCGTTTTTCGGTTTGGCATCACGTGGTTTATCGCGACGATTTTCTGGTTGAGCAGTAGGTTTAGCCGCCTCATCTTTAGATGACTCTTTAGTCGCTAGGTTTGTCTGCTGCTCTTTTTGACGACTGCTCTTTTGATCATTGTCCTGGAGCTTGGCCTCATCTTGCTGAGGGTGGCGTCGACGGTTGCGAGTACGACTAGGACCGCTACGTTTATCGTTAGCGTCGTCGTTATTATCAGCGTTGCGCGGTTGGCTAGGCTGCTGGTTACTCGGCTGTTGATTGCTCGATTGCTGCTGACTGCGCTGCTCGTTTCTGCTGGCGCTTTCGCCACGTTCACGGGCAGGCTTTGGCTTGCTTTCGCTGCGCTGTGAGCGATTTTTGCTCGTTCTCTCAGGCTGCTTGCGGGCAACAGGAGCTTCCGGTTCGGGCTGGCTCGTGCTGGTATCTTCACCGCCTAGCAGTTTGGCAAAGCCTCTGATAAAGCGGCCAATCACACTGGGTTGCTCTTCAGTGACGGTGGGAGTCGCTGTAACGGCTTTATCTGCTTTGGCAGCTCTCTCTGCCTTTTCTTCAGTCTGAAGAGAGGCGGGCGCGGGTGCATTATGTACAACGCTTTTAACCGCTGCTTCAGCGCGCATGGCGGGCGGAGTGAAGCTAGGATCGGGTTCTTTGCCTACTTCAGTATCAGTCGAAAGCTCGAAGCTGGATAACGTCAGGCTTTCATCATCGTCTAGGTGGTCATCACGCAGTCGCTGAACGTCGTAATGCGGCGTATCCATCTCGGGATTCGGCAGGAGAACTACGCGTACGCCTTGACGTGATTCGATGTCTGCCAGAACGCTGCGCTTTTCATTCAGCAAGTAGGTGGCGACAGGTACTGGAAGAATGGCGCGGATTTGTGCGCTGCGCTCTTTCATGGCTTCTTCTTCGATCAGGCGCATGATAGAGAGCGAAAGCGAGCGAACATCACGAATAGTGCCTTGGCCGTTACAGCGCGGACAAACAACGCCGCTGGTTTCGCCTAGCGAGGGGCGCAGCCGCTGGCGTGACATTTCCATCAAGCCAAAGCGAGAAATCCGACCAATCTGAACGCGTGCACGATCCAGCTTCAGGGCATCGCGCATGCGGTTTTCAACCTCACGCTGATTGCGCGCAGGGCCCATATCGATAAAGTCGATAACCACGAGACCACCGATATCACGCAGGCGCAACTGTCGCGCAATCTCATCGGCTGCTTCAGAGTTGGTTTGCAGCGCGGTTTCTTCAATATCGCTGCCGCGTGTGGCCCGGGCAGAGTTGATATCAATCGAGACTAGCGCTTCGGTATGATCGATAACAATAGAGCCACCAGAGGGAAGCTTTACTTCGCGCTGGTAAGCAGTTTCGATCTGCGACTCAATTTGGAAGCGCGAGAAAAGAGGGACTTCATCGGCGTAAAGTTTAATTTTCTGCTGATAAGAGGGCATTACCTGACGAATAAAGCCCAGCGCTTCTGCATGAATCTCGGGGCTGTCAATTAACACCTCGCCAATGTCTTGGCGCAGGTAATCGCGCATGGCGCGGATAATGACATTAGATTCGCGGTAAATCAGGAATGGGGCTGAGCGCTTGCCAGCTTCAGTGGTAATGGACTCCCACACTTGGACAAGGTAATCCAAGTCCCACTGCAGCTCTTCTGGGCTACGGCCGATACCGGCGGTGCGAACGATCAGGCCCATTTTGTCTGGCACTGTCAGTTGGCCCATGGCATCTTTCAGCTGGCTGCGGTCATCACCTTCAATGCGGCGTGAAATACCACCTGCACGGGGATTGTTCGGCATCAGAACAAGAAAGCGGCCCGCTAAGCTAATAAAGGTAGTCAGTGCTGCCCCTTTATTGCCACGCTCTTCTTTATCAACTTGGACGATGACTTCCTGGCCCTCTTTCAGCACCTCTTTGATGCTAGGGCGACCAGACACATCTTTGATAAAATATTCGCGGGAAATTTCTTTTAGTGGCAGGAAACCATGGCGTTCGGCGCCAAAATCAACAAAAGCGGCTTCAAGGGAAGGTTCTACCCGGGTGATTTTGCCCCGGTAAATATTGGCTTTCTTCTGTTCTCGAGCGCCAGATTCGATGTCTAAATCGTAAAGGCGTTGCCCGTCTACCAGCGCAACCCGCAGCTCTTCTGGCTGGGTTGCGTTAATCAGCATCCGTTTCATATTGTCTCACATAGCATTGCGAGCCGACGAGCCGTCTAGGCGTGGCGTAGACGAATCGCTGGGTGCTGCGTGCTTGTGCTCGGCGCATTGCTATGCTGACGCATTAAGCCGGGAAGGCAATCATGCCGACCCGGCCGAAAGGGCGTTGAGTACGTGGCGGAGGCAGAACATGTTTCGGTGGCTGTCACGTCCATCCGGCTCTGCTGACACCGCCAACACCTGGCATTCATCGATTCGTCAACGCCGGTCATCGGCACAGCGTTGAACTTGGCGCCCCAAGTCAAGCAGCACCTTGTGACGAACAGGATAGGCTGCTTGGGGCGTGACGTTTGTTAATTCAATTGCCTGCCATTGCGGGCGAAGCAAAAGTGTCTCTGCCGTCAAAAAGCATGCGACAGAGTAACTGTATATCCAGTACGTAAGGCGTGTGGGTAATGCGTACACTACGCCATTTTGCCTGTGCTCTGGCCTGCGTGTTTGTCGGGCAGGCGCTTGGCAAGCGTGGTAGTACTCCCGTTACGACGTGTCTGTTTACGGGTAAGCCACACTTGGCCGCTGAACGTTTTGGAATATAACAGTAAAGACAACTACCAGCAATTGACGCAATGCGCATTGGTCTACGCTAGAATGCCGTTTTTAGCCTGTCGCTATTAGATCACACCAGGAGTGAGCGTTAATGTCCGAAGGGCGGGAAGTACAGTGGGTGGATATCGCCCCGGAACAAGCAGGTCAGCGAATCGATAATTTTCTGATGACGCGTTTAAAAGGTGCTCCTCGTGCATTGATTTATCGCATTGTGCGGAAAGGCGAAGTAAGGGTTAATAAAAAGCGCGTCAAAGTAGATTATCGACTTCAAGCGGGTGATCTAGTGCGTGTGCCGCCGCTGCGATTAGCACCGAGAGAAGCGGTTAAAGAGGTGAGTGACAACTTACGTGATTTATTAATTGGTAGCGTCATTATGGAAGGACCCGATTGGATGGTGATTAACAAACCATCCGGATTGGCCGTCCATGGCGGAAGTGGCGTCAAAATTGGTCTCATTGAAGCGCTTCGGCAAGTGCGCGATGACCTTACTTTTTTAGAGCTTGTCCACCGATTGGATCGTGATACATCGGGCTGCCTACTGTTGGCAAAATCTCGTGATGCGCTCGTCACACTTAACGAATCGCTGAAAAAGCATGCAATGGACAAGCGCTACTTAGCGTTAGTGGCTGGTCGTTGGCCTGCTCGGAAGAGCTATGTGAGTGCTCGCTTAGATCGCTTTGATGCGGGTAACGGTGAAAGGCGAGTGCGGGTAGATCCAAATGGCAAGGTTTCACGGACTCACTTTTCGGTAGTAGAAACCTTTGAAAAGGTCACGCTGGTAGAGGCGGAGCCTGTGACAGGCCGCACCCACCAGATTCGTGTCCATGCGGCTCATGCTGGGCACGCCTTATTGGGCGACGATAAATACGGTACCCGCGAAAGTAATCATATGGCGCAGCGCCTTGGCTTGGGGCGTCTATTTCTTCATGCCCGTGCATTAACGTTTCCTGAGCCTGGCAATGGTCGACCCGTTACGGTGAAAGCGCCGCTGCCTGAGGCATTGGAAGAAACGTTAAAACGCGCTCGTAAATAAGGAAGCGACATGCGCTATGAGCTAATTATCTTTGATTGGGATGGCACATTGATGAACTCCGTGCCGAAAATTGTTGCCTGCATGCAGGCAGCTGCTTCTGATGCCGAGTGGAATGAGTTAGACGTCAGTGCTATCGAGAATATTATTGGCTTGGGCCTGCCTGAGGCGATAGCGACGTTATGTCCTGGTATTGAAGCGGTTCAGGCCGAGCGCTTGCGTCAACGCTATGCCTACCATTTCGTTCATGGTGATTCGACGCCCATGCCTTTTTTTGAAGGCGTTAAAGAGCAAGTTGCCCGGCTGCGTGAACGTCCTTATCAGCGTTTAGCGGTGGCGACGGGGAAGAGCCGTCGTGGTCTAGATCGGGTTTTTGCCGAAACAGAGTCAGGTGGTTGGTTTAATGCTAGCCGAACAGCAGATGAAACGCGCTCTAAGCCTCATCCGCAGATGCTGCTTGAACTGCTCGAAGAGCTAAAAGTGCCTGTTGAGCGCGCTGTGATGGTGGGTGATACCGAGTATGACCTTGAAATGGCAAGGTCTATTAATATGGATCGTGTGGGTGTTACTTACGGTGTGCATACTCCCGCTCGGTTAGCGGCTAGTCAGCCTGTATGGCTGGCGGATGATGTAGATAGCCTGTTCGACTGGCTTCACGGTTAGCGGCGTTAGCAACCCCTGTGGGTAGTGGTTGTACGATCAAGCGAACACTAGGAATCGTATATGAGTGATGAGCAGCAGCGCGATGGAAGTGGTGATGGTAGAGGCGCTCAGGCGGGTGATGACTTTCCTGGCCAGGAGAGTGGTGACCGTTGGACCGATGGGCCGGAGGTTGTCCAGCAGGCTAAAAAGCAACCGCTCCCGGGAGCGGAGAGTGATGATGCCGAAACACTGCGCGAGCGCCAGCGGTTAGCGCAGTTGGAAATGATGGACCGCTGGGTTGGCGGTGTTTTAAAGGAACAGCGCAGAACCCGGCGCTGGAAGCTGTTCTTTCGTTTGATGTTGCTAGCGATTGTATTGATATCGTTAACAGCAATGCTATACCGCGTGTTTCTCGCTGAGCCAACGGCCTCATTGCCCACCGAGAGCCACGTAGCACTGGTGGAAGTACATGGTGTGATTGCCAGTGATGCACCAGCAAATGCTGAACGCATCATTAAAGGGTTGAATCGTGCATGGTCATCAGAGAGCGCTGCTGCTGTTGTGTTGCACATTGATAGTCCTGGTGGAAGCCCTGTGCAATCGCAGCGTATTTACGACGAAATGATGCGGCTGCGTGATCAGGGCGACAAGCCCATTATTGCCGTAATAGAGGATATTGGTGCGAGCGGCGCTTACTACGTTGCTTCTGCTGCCGATAGCATCGTGGCGTCCCGTGCAAGCTTGGTTGGCTCTATTGGTGTTATCTATGCTGGCTTTGGCTTCCAGGAAGCGATCAACCAGATTGGCGTAGAGCGTCGCGTAATGACTGCCGGTGAAAACAAAGCTTTTTTGGATCCTTTTCAGCCGCTTGATGAAGAGGCTGCTGATTTCTGGCAGGGCGTTCTGACTCAAACCCATGAGCAGTTTATAGACGATGTGAAGGCAGGGCGTGGTGATCGTTTGAGCAACAGCCCTGAAATTTTCTCAGGGCTTATCTGGAGCGGTGAACAAGCGTTAGAGCTAGGTTTGATAGATGAGCTGGCCAGTCTTGAGCAAGTAGCTCGTGAGCAGGTAGGCGAGGCTGAATGGGAGAACTATACGCCCAGCTTAGACCCCTTCGAGCGTTTGACACGCCGCTTTACGCAAACAGCTGCCGAAGTGCTGGGGCTTCAGCATGCGCATGCTCCTTTGCGCTTTCAGGCTCAGTAACGACTAAGCGTCGCCGAGTGGGTTCATACCTGCTTGGCGAAGCATGTCGCATAGTGCGATGAGTGGGAGCCCTATGAGTGCGTTTGGGTCTCGGCCTTCGAGTTTTTCAAACAAGCTAATCCCCAGTCCTTCCATGCGGAAGCTGCCAGCGCTGTCTAAAGGTTGCTCAAGGGCAACATATCGTGCAATTTCTTGCTGGCTCAGTGAGCGAAAAACCACCTCAAGCGGCTCGATATGGACGTGATGCCGTTGGTGGCGGGTATCAACTAATGCTAAGCCCGTCAAAAAAGTCACTTTTTGGCCAGAAAAGCGCGCCAGATTCTCCCGAGCGCGCTCTTCTGTATGAGGTTTGCCGAGAATGTCACCCTCAAACAGAGCTATTTGATCAGAGCCAATGATGCAATGATTGGGGAAGCGCTCAGCAACGGCGTTGGCTTTGCTGAGTGCCAGGCGGTGCACTAAGGCGTTGGGCGTCTCATTAGGATAGGGCGTTTCGTCGATGTCTGGAGAGCAGCACTGATAGGGCAGTAATAGCTTGTCCAGTAGCGCTTGGCGGAAGCGAGAGCTTGATGCCAGGACAAGTGGCGCGTTATCGGTTTGAGGCACAGTGTTCTCCTTAATAGGTCTGGTTGAGCATTAATCGGCGTTCAAAGGAGTGTAACGAAACCTTGGTAGCCTGCCTATTTACGTGGTTTTGGGAGATAATCTCATAAGAATTGCACCGACAGCTTTGACAGCGGGGGGGCGAGTGCCTATCATTGCGCGCCTATGTTGACCTCACAAATCCCCAGCCGGGTTGAGCCTTATAAGCTTGCAGCCCGCCGCGAACGACTAGAAGGCATTGTGGCGCTGAACAAGCTGCCACGCCTAGCTGAAGAAGCAGGTGACCAAACCGGCGACTGTCATGTCGTACTCGAGTTTGGCGTTGATGCCCAAGGCCGTCGCGAAATTCGTGGCCATTTGCAAGCGACCCTGGCGTTGCCTTGTCGCCGTTGTCTAGTGCCGCTAAGCCAAGACGTTTCCAGTGATTTCTTATTAGGAATGATTGCAGACGAAGCTTTGGCTGCCGAGCTACCTGCTAGTCATGAGCCGGTGCTGGTGGAAAATGAACAGCTGGACTTGCTGACGGTAATAGAGGATGAACTTATCCTTAGCTTGCCGCAGGTGGTCTATCACGATGAGACCGAATGCCATGTCTCGGCGGAGCAGCTGGTCAGCAAGACCGAAGGCACGGCGGAAGACTCCGCTCCGGCCAAGAACCCTTTCGCAGTGCTTAATGCTTTGAAAAGCAGTGGCGCTTTGAAAGGCAAAAAGTAAGCATCACTTACCTTAATTACCTTGGAGTAAACACCCATGGCAGTTCAACAGAACCGTAAAACTCGTTCCAAGCGCGGTATGCGTCGTAGCCACGATGCGCTGAGCGCACCGACTCTGTCTCAGGACAAGGAAACCGGTACTACTCACCTGCGTCACCACGTTTCTCCCGACGGTTTCTACCGCGGTCGTAAAGTGGTCGAAGTTTAAGCCTTAGCGCTTTTATGAGCGGCAAAACAGGGTGGGTGCTGTGTGCGCCTAGCGATTGATGTAATGGGGGGTGACCAAGGCCCCCGTGCCATTATCGAAGGCTCCGCAAGGGCGGTTGTTGAACGCCCCGACCTAGCATTAACTCTGTTTGGTCCGCGTCAGCAGATTGATGCTGAACTTTCGCGTTTGCCGCAGCCTTTGGCTGCGGCAACGTCACGTTTGGTGGCAGCCGATGCTCCAGAAAGTGTTTCTCAAGCGGCAACTGCTGCCTGGGCAATGCGCCGCGGAGATGCTACCAGCATGGCGTGTATGCTGCGCAGCCTGTCTTCAGGTGAAGCAGTTGCAGGCGTGAGTGCGGGAAATACCGGAGCCTTGGTCGCTTTGGCGAGGCGCGAGCTTGGTATGTTGCCTGGTATCTCCAGGCCTGCAATCAGTACCGCAATCCCCGCGCGTGGAGGGCGACGCTGTTATTTGCTTGATTTAGGGGCAAATGTAGATTCGCCCGCATCCCGGCTGTTTGATTTTGCCATGATGGGTGCCGCCATGGCTCAGTGTATGGATCGCATTAAGCGGCCTCGTGTTGCCTTGTTGAATGTGGGCTCTGAAGCCACGAAAGGAAGTGCGAATGTGCGCGAAGCGGATCGTTTGCTGCGTGAAAGTGCTAGCGATTTAAGCTTTGACTACCTTGGCTATGCTGAGGGTGGGGATATTTTTCAGGGCGATCTTGACGTCGTGGTTTGCGATGGCTTTGTTGGTAATGTCACGTTGAAAGCCAGTGAAGGCTTGACTCGTATGTTGGTGGAGCGTGTACAAATGGCGTTTGAATCACGCCTGAGTGGGCGTTTGGCAAGTATACTGGCCAGGCCTGTACTGAAGAGGCTTAAGCGGGAGCTAGATCCTGTGCGTTATAATGGGGCCAGTCTCTTGGGGTTGCAGGGTATTGTGGTGAAAAGCCACGGCAGCACCCAAGCGGATGGTTTTTATTATGCTATTCAGCGTGCATTGCAAGAAGTGGAGCATGATTTGCCTGTACGAATTGCAGCACGCTGGTCGCGTTCTTGAGCGCTATCAGCGCATTAGATAATAAAACGTTATATTTTTTTGCGGGCTATTGGTGGTAGTAGAGTGTGCCAAAAACTGTTTTAGCAACGGCGCCAATAGCACGCTTATCGCTCAACTGAGCAAATGCCTACAAGAGCAAAGGTGAACGACATGTCTCAACCCCTTGCCCTCATTTTTCCCGGGCAAGGCTCTCAGCAGCTTGGAATGTTGCGAGAGCTAGCCGAGCGCTACAGTGTGGTGGGAACTACATTTGAGGAAGCGTCAGACGCTCTGGGCTACGATTTGTGGAAAGTCGTCCAGGAAGGTCCAGAAGAAGCGTTGAATGCGACGGCATGCACTCAGCCGGCACTACTTGCCTCCAGCGTAGCTATCTGGCGTATCTGGCAAGAGTTGGAAGGGCCTCGCCCAAGTGTCATGGCCGGCCATAGTCTTGGTGAATATAGTGCTATGGTTTGCGCTGGAGTGATGGGGTTCGCTGAAGGCGTGCGCCTTGTTCGCCTGCGTGGTGAAGCCATGCAGGAAGCTGTCCCTGCAGGAGAAGGGGGCATGGCAGCGATCCTTGGGCTTGACGATAGCGCAGTTGAAGCGGCCTGTGCCCAAGCGGCTGAAGGAGAAGTGGTGTCTGCCGTTAATTACAACTCGCCTGGGCAGGTTGTTATCGCAGGTGGCAAAAATGCCGTGGAGCGTGCTATCGCAGCCTGTCAGGAAGCGGGCGCCAAGCGAGCGCTTTCACTGCCGGTGTCAGTACCCTCCCATTGTGCGTTAATGCGGCCAGCTGCTGAGCGACTCTCCGAAGCTATGCAAAAAATTGAGCTGCGTGCCCCTCGTTATGCGGTTATTCAAAACGTCGATGCGCAAGCTCATGCCGATATTGAGACATTGCGTACGCGCCTAATCGAACAGTTGTATCAGCCCGTTCGTTGGTCATCTTGCGTTGAAGCGATGGTCGAGCAAGGTGCTAATGTGTTCATTGAATGTGGGCCTGGTAAAGTGCTTACCGGATTGAATAAGCGCATTGTGCGTAGTGCCAAAGGGTTGGCGGTAAATGATCCTGATAGCCTGGATTCAGCCCTTGAGTTAGCACGTGAGGCGTCGGCGGGTGGTGCGTGAAAAATGGTGCGTGTTAAGTCGCTATTTTCCGCTACCCTTGCTTAGTTAGGTTGAAGGAAGAACGTTATGACTCAAGAACGAAGAGTTGCACTGGTCACTGGTGCTAGCCGAGGTATTGGGCGGGCCATTGCTCATGAGCTTGGGCGCCAAGGACGTATTGTGGTGGGAACTGCCACTAGCGAATCTGGCGCTGAAAAAATTGATGCTGATCTAAAAGAGCATGGTATTGAAGGTGCCGGTATGTGCCTTAATGTTACTGATCAGCAGAGTATTGATCAGGTGCTCAAAACAATTGGCGAACGTTTTGGTGCGCCCACGATTTTGGTCAATAATGCCGGCATTACCCGTGACAATTTGTTAATGCGCATGAAAGAGGATGAGTGGGACTCCGTGATGGATACCAATCTCAAATCTGTTTATCGCGTTAGCAAGGCGTGTCTGCGTGGTATGACAAAGGCACGCTTTGGGCGTATCGTGTCGATAAGTTCTGTAGTGGCAACGATGGGTAACCTAGGCCAAACTAACTACGCCGCCGCCAAAGCGGGAATGGAAGGCTTTAGCCGTGCTTTAGCGCGTGAAGTCGCGTCCCGTGCAATTACGGTTAATGCGGTTGCGCCTGGGTTTATTGCAACGGATATGACCGAAGCGTTGCCTGAAGCGCAGCATGAAATGCTGCTTAAGCAAATTCCTCTTTCGCGTTTAGGCGGGCCTGAGGAAATTGCCGCTGCCGTTGGATTTTTGACAAGTGATGCTGCAGGTTATATCACTGGCGAAACGCTACACGTGAACGGCGGCATGAATATGCGTTGATGGCCTTGGGTTTGGCGGTTGCGTCAGCTTAAGGGCGTCTATAAACTACCCCGCAGCTTTTGGCTTGCGGTTTCCAAATGGCTGGTTATCAAAAACGGCTAATGTGAACGACTGGAGTACGTTGATGAGTACTATTGAAGAGCGCGTTAAGAAAGTTGTGGCAGAGCGCCTGAACGTTAAAGAAGAAGATATCCAGAACAGCTCTTCTTTTACTGAAGATCTGGGTGCTGATTCTCTTGACACCGTTGAGCTGGTGATGGCGCTTGAAGAGGAATTTGATACTGAAATTCCTGACGAAGAAGCTGAAAAAATCACCACGGTTCAAGAAGCTATCGACTACGTAAACGCCCATCAGTAAGGGTTGAGTCGAAGCAGTGAACCAGGGTGGGGTGCTTACCCACCCGTATAAAAAGCCGTCCTGAGTAGGGGCGGCTTTTTTGCTTTGTTGTCACAATGAATATAACGTTCAATCTCCGTTATACTAGTCACCAAATCTCTGCAGCAAATGACCCAGATGGGTCGTGTCACCATGGATGCCTGGAGGAAAGCTAATGGCGCGAAGAAGGGTAGTGGTAACTGGGTTAGGCCTGGTGACCCCAGTGGGTAACAGTGTTAATGAGTCGTGGGCAAATATTGTCGCCGGCAAAAGTGGCATAGCACCGATTGAGCACTTTGATACAAGTGGCTTCAACACGCGTTTTGGAGGGTCGGTTAAAAATTTCGATATTAGCCCCTATCTGAATCCTAAAGACGCACGCAAGATGGATTTGTTTATCCAGTACGGCATGGCGGCGGGAGCCCAGGCCGTTCAGGACTCGGGGCTTGAATGTACCGAAGAGAATGCTGAGCGCATTGGGGTGGCTATCGGTTCAGGCATTGGTGGTTTGCCGATGATTGAACATAACCATAATGCGCTGAATAAAGGTGGCGCACGCCGCGTCTCGCCGTTTTTTGTGCCAGGTTCAATCATTAATATGATTTCTGGCAACATGGCGATTCAGCACGGCTTCAAAGGCCCGAATATCGCGATCACTACAGCGTGTACAACGGGTACCCATAATATTGGCTACAGTGCTCGCACGATTGCATACGGCGATGCTGATGTGATGATCTGTGGCGGTGCGGAAATGGCCACTACCCCACTAGGATTGGGCGGGTTTTCGGCCGCGCGAGCGCTCTCTACCCGCAATGAAGACCCTCAGGCGGCGAGTCGCCCATGGGATACTGATCGTGACGGTTTCGTGCTGTCAGACGGTGCGGGTGTGCTTGTCTTGGAAGAGTACGAGCACGCTAAAGCGCGTGGTGCCAATATCTACGCAGAGCTTGCAGGCTTTGGTATGAGTGATGATGCCTACCATATGACGGCGCCGCCGGAAGATGGACGTGGTGCTGCACTCTCCATGAGCAATGCCATTAAAGATGCGCGTATTGATCCAACGGATGTGCACTATATTAACGCGCATGGCACGTCTACCGCAGCGGGTGACTTAGCAGAAAGTCGGGCGATTGAAAAAGTGCTTGGTAGCGCAGCTCAGCAGGTTGCCGTGAGCTCTACCAAATCAATGATTGGCCACCTATTAGGTGCTGCAGGAGCGGTTGAAGCGGTATTTAGTATTCTGGCTATTCGCGACCAGATTGCGCCGCCGACCATTAACCTGGATAACCCGCAGGAAGGCTGCAATCTTGATTACGTACCACACGCCGCGCGGAAGATGCCCATTGAAATAGCGCTCTCAAACTCGTTCGGGTTCGGTGGTACCAACGGCTCACTGCTGTTTAAAAAGGTATAGCACGCAATGCCAATGCCCCAGGTGCCGTTTGACGACCGAGGGCTTGCGTATGGTGACGGAGTATTTGAAACAGTGCTGCTGCGCGCTGGTGTCCCTGTGCTATGGGATTATCATTACGCGCGCTTACGGCTGGGCTGTCAGCGTTTGAATATTCCGTTGCCCTCCATGGAGCAGTTGGTCGCCACCTGGCAATCTCCGTCTAACGCCGAGCTTGAAATACTCAAACTAATCCTAACCCGAGGAAGTGGTGGGAGAGGGTATGCAACGCCGGATAGCTCTCAACCTCGCTTGCTTAGCCGTAGAATGCCTTTTGTGGTAAATGCTGACCGTTGGCATGAGGGAGTTAACGTACGGATTTGTCAGTTGCGTTTGGGGCATCAGCCGCTTTTAGCAGGCATTAAACACCTTAATCGATTGGAAAATGTGCTAGCGCGCCAGGAGTGGAATGATCCCGACATCGCCGAGGGGTTGCTTGGAGATGCTGATGGCTGGCTGGTAGAAGCCACCAGTATGAATGTCTTTTGGCAGCAAGCGGGAGTGCTCTTCACACCGCCATTATCGCAGTGCGGCGTGGCGGGTACGCTGCGAGCGGCATTATTGGATCATGGAGCAGTACAGGAAGCCCCTATTGCGCTGAACGCTATCCATGACGTTGAGCGTCTTTGGGTAGCTAACTCGGTACAAGGTGTATGGCCAGTGAATAAGCTGTTAAGTGAAACAGGTGTAGTCCTGAAGTCCTGGCCGCTGACAGGCCAAGATAGGTTGCAAACAATAGGCCATGACTTACTTGGCTATTCGCCGACATCCCGTTAGGCAGAATTTTATCAACAATATTGAGGTGTCATGGTGAAACGGTTTTTAGCTGCCGTAGGTGTCGTGGTCGTGGTTGGATTCGCAGCCGTTGTGGGCGGCTATGCTTACTGGCAGCAGCGCTTATCGGCACCGGTCACACTTGAGGAGCCAGCGCTTTACCAGGTTCCTGCGGGGGCTGGGTTCAATCAGGTCGTTCGAGATCTGGAAAGCCAGGGCTTTATTGAAGATGCTTGGGCATTTCAATTATTGGCGCGTGTTGAGCCTGAGCGTGTACCACGCTTGCGGGTGGGGGAGTATCAGCTAACCCCAGGCATGAGCGGTCTTGAACTGATTGCTCTCTTGGGCAGCAATAACGTTGTCACTTATCCGTTAACGATTCCCGAAGGCTGGACATTCCGCCAGATGCGCGAGCTATTGGACAGTGCGCCAAAACTTGAGAATCGGACGGCAGAGTTAAGTGACGACGAAATTATGTCGTTGCTGGATCGAGAGGGTACTTTTCCTGAAGGCTGGTTTTTCCCTGATACCTACCGCTACCACCTGGGTATGAGTGACGTTGATATTCTACGTCAGTCGCTTTCCCGCATGGAGCAGATTCTAGCAGAAGTCTGGGACGGGCGTGATGATGACCTGACCATCGATACACCTTACGAAGCGCTCATTATGGCATCGCTCATTGAGCGTGAAACAGGCGCGCCGGAAGAGCGTCGGGAGATCGCAGGTGTCTTCAAGCGTCGTATGGAACAGGGAATGCGTTTGCAAACAGATCCCACCGTCATTTATGGCATGGGCGAACGCTATGAAGGGAGGATCACGCGTGCAGATTTACGTGAGGCGACCCCCTATAACACCTATGTGATTGACGGCATGCCACCAACGCCGATTGCCTTACCCGGGCGCGCCTCCCTTGAAGCGGCTGTGAATCCGCTGCCTGGAGAAACGCTTTACTTCGTCTCGCGCGGTGACGGTACCCATCATTTTTCACGTACGTTACGTGAGCACAATAATGCGGTTAATCGCTATATTCGCAATCGCTAATTAGGTTAAGTCATTGTTTAAGTGCGATGTGTTTTTTTCGAATTTACTGAGTAAGGGGCTTCAATGAGCAAGCGCGGACGCTTCATCACCCTTGAGGGTGGTGAGGGAGTCGGAAAATCTACTAACGTGGCGTTTGTAGAGACATGGCTACAAGAGCGCGGGATAGAGGTTGTGCGAACCCGTGAGCCTGGGGGGACGCCGCGCGCTGAAGCGATTCGAGGATTGCTGCTTGATCCCTCTTTCGATGAGCCCTTGCACAGCGATGCCGAATTACTATTAATGTTTGCCGCGCGAGCCCAGCATCTAGCGCAAAAAATAGTGCCAGCCCTTGAGCGCGGTGCCTGGGTGATCTGTGATCGTTTTACCGACGCTACCTTTGCTTACCAGGGCGGTGGCCGCGGTATTGAGACAGATCGGATTGCTCAACTGGAACAGTTTGTGCAAAAAGGCCTCTCCCCAGATCTAACCCTGCTACTAGATATGTCACCCGATGCTGCGAAAGAGCGTCTTGAAGGGCGTTTAAGAGACCAGCAAACGCAGCGTGATCGCTTTGAACAAGAGCAAATAACCTTTTTCGAAGCAGTGCGGCGGGCTTACTTAGCGCGCGCCGCTGCCGCCCCCCAGCGCTTCGCAATTGTTGATGCGGGGCAAGCGCTTGATCAAGTGCAAGCGTCTCTAGCTCAAGCGCTAGAAGAGCGAGTGGCTATATGGCAATAACGGGAGTGCTGCCTTGGCATCAGTCTACGTGGCAGCAGTTGATTCGCCTTTCCAATGAAGGACGACTGCCGCATGCGCTATTAATCAGCGGTGCTCACGGAGTTGGCAAGCAGCAGTTGGCGGAAGCGTTGATCGCACGAACGTTATGCGCACAACCTGGCGAGCTAGCCTGCGGTCATTGTCATAGCTGTGCCATGCTGGCTTCAGGCTACCACCCCGACTTGATGCGCATTTCTCCAGAAGAGGGTAAGCGCCAGATTCGCATTGATCCCATACGTGATGTAAACCGCTTTGTTTCGCAAACCGCGCAGCAGGGGGGTTATCGTGTGATCGTGATCTCCCCCGCGGAAGCAATGAATATTGCAGCGGCAAACGCACTGCTCAAAAGCCTTGAAGAGCCCGGCGATAAAACGCTATTTATTCTGCTGTCAGACGTGCCTTCGCGAACGCTACCCACGATTCGCTCCCGCTGTCAGCAGTGGCCATTAGCCAGTGTTCCCTTTGAGGATTGCCAAGGCTGGTTGACTGAAAAACTTGGCAGCGACGAAGCACATTTTTGGTGGCGAGTGTCGGGTGGCTTGCCGCTGCTTGCAGTGGAGTTGGCAACGCCTGAGGAGCGCGCACTTCGCCATCAAATACATGACAGTTTCGAGCAGTTAGTGCGTGGTGCTGAGCCTGTTTCAGAGGCTGCTAGGCTTGATCGTCAGGCCATTGATGCCATCTTGTGGTACGGTATTGCTTGGCTTGAAGACTTGATCCGGCTGGGTTTGTCTGGCGAAACCTCGGTGCTGCATAACCCCGATTTAGAGCCGTTATACCGTCAAGCGATGAAAAATGGACGGGTGCAGGATTGGTTCCGATTACTGGATTATGCCCGAGAGCAGCGCCGTTTATTCGCAGTCGGCGCTAACCCAAACCCTCAGCTAGTGCTTGAAGCGTGGCTGGTGCGCTGGTCGGCGCTGTTACGCTCCTAACGTTGTTGCCATAGGGTTGTTGCCAAGGAGGCTGTTATGACGGTTCAAAAAGCGCTTTCTTTGACAATGCCGGATATACCGACGTTACTTTCCGCGTATATGCCTTTTCTAGATAGAGGCGGTATTTTTGTCCCGACTAAAGCGCTCTATCGACTTGGACAGCAGGTTTATCTATTGCTGACCCTGCCAGGAGAGAGTGAACGTCTTTCTATCTCCGGCCATGTTGTTTGGATTTCTCCTGAGGGCGTGAGTGGACAGCGAATGCCAGGTATTGGGGTACATTTCAGCCAGCAGGACTACTCAGTACGTGATCGCATTGAAACGTTGTTGGCTGGCCAATTAGATAAAGCACCTCCGTCCTTTACGCTTTGATAGCCGCGAGTTAGCACCGCAATAACACTGAACAAAGCCTGCCCTTCACCTGTTTACGAGAATTTAAGAGAGCTGCATGTTTGTTGATTCCCACTGCCATTTAGACCGTTTATCTGAGCTAACCCACGACGGTGATATTGCCGCAACGCTGGCGGCTGCTCGTGCTGCTAATGTGAGCCAGTTCTTAGCTGTTGCGGTGACGCTTGAGGAGATGCCGGGGTTGGCGGCAATCGCTCGTGAGCACCACGACGTGGTTATTTCGGCGGGACTGCATCCACTTCATCAGGCTCCGAAAGAGCCAAGCGTCAGCGATATTGTTGATGCTGCTGAGCAGTACGATGCCGTCGCCATCGGTGAAACAGGGCTGGATTATCACTATCAGGACAGCGTGCCCGTAGAGGTCCAGAGCGAGCGATTTAAGCGCCATTTAATTGCGGCCAATGAGCTAGAGCTGCCGGTAATTATTCATACCCGTGAAGCGAAAGAAGACACCTTAGCATTGCTGCGTGAGCACACTAATCCAGAGGTAGGTGGCGTATTGCACTGCTTTACTGAAGATTTAGACATGGCGCGTGAAGCTGTGCGGCTTGGGTTCTATATCTCGCTATCGGGTATTATTACCTTCCGCAATGCTGCGTCGCTTAGAGAGCTGGCCAGAAAACTGCCGCTTGACCGGCTGCTGATTGAAACCGATAGCCCTTATTTGGCGCCTGTTCCTTATCGTGGCAAGCCCAACGAACCCGCTTGGGTGGTTGAGGTGGCAGAGTGTATCGCTAAAGAACGAGGGATCAGCGTTGATGAAGTGGCGATGCAAACCACCGCCAATTTTTATCATCTGTTCCGCGCTGCCGTGCCCGATGCACCTGATAACGTAAAGCAAGCGTTGGCGCAGTCCGGTTTAGTGGTATAAGTGGCTGTAAGCACAGCCTGGGAGGTAAGCGATGAATATTGATCGGCTTATGCAGCAATTTAACGGTTCGGCGACGATTCCCCCCGTTGATCAGTGGCAGCCAGCACTTAGTGGCGATATTGATATCGTTATTCAGGCTGATGGCACGTGGCTGCATGAAGGAAAGCCGTTTGAGCGCCTTGCCATACCACGGTTGTTAGCGAGCCTATTACGCCGCGATGCCGATGGCTATTGCCTGGTAACGCCTGTTGAGCGTTGGCGTGTCACCGTGGTTGACTGCCCGTTCGTGGCGGTAGAAGCAGATTTTCACGATGATGCCTGGTGGCTGACGACCCAATTCGATGACGTTGTGCGTGTGGATGCAGAGCATCCGCTTAGTCTCTCCAAAACGCCTGAGGGTGTCCTTGCCCCTGAGTGTATCGTGCGCTTTGGGCTAGCGGCTCGTTTGCATCGCAATGTGTATTATCGATTGGTAGAGCAGGCCACGCTGAGCGAGGCAGACGACGGCGAATGCCAATGCCGACTCTACAGCGCAGGATCTTGGTATGTCTTAGGTCAGTTTAATGCCAATGATGCGATGCCAGGCGAGGTGACGTGAAGTTAACCGCTGAACAGCAAGCCGTTGTCCAGCATCGCGAGGGGCATGCCCGCGTAGCTGCTGTTGCAGGGGCGGGTAAGACCACCACCATGGCGGCAAGGGTGCTCCACCTGTTGGCGTCTGGTGTATCGCCGAAGCGTATGCTGGTGCTGATGTTTAACCGCTCAGCCCGAGACGATTTTCAACGCCGCCTGATCAGCATGGCGCCTCAAGGGCAACCATTGCCAGATGTGCGCACCTTTCACTCCCTTGGTCATCGGTTGACGCAGAGTCTGTGTCGCTGGGGGGCGCTTGCACCGAGACGCCTGCTGTCTGCTGATTGGCAGCTAGAGCGCCTGTTACGTCAGGCAAGCCTGAATGTGCTTCACGATGCCGTTGAGCGTCGCGATGCGGCTATCGAAGGTGATCGATTAGAAGCGCTTGCTCACTTCTGTGGGCTGGTAAAAGCGGAAATGCTATCGGCTGATGTACTTTACAAGCGTCTTAATTACGAGCCGGATACTGACTACTTTCCCAGCGCATTTGATGAAGCTGAACGGCTGCTGCACGTTGAAGGCGTCATGACCTACGCTGACTTGCTCTATCGGCCCCTGCAAGTGTTAGAAGCCGAACAGACCTTGCGCAGTCGTGTGGAAGGTTTTCTTGATCATGTGATCATTGATGAATACCAGGATATTAATACTGCCCAGCAGCGGTTGCTGGCGGTGTTGGCGGGCTCCAGCGCCAATGTGATGGCGGTAGGTGATGCGAATCAGTGCATCTACGAATGGCGGGGCGCACGCCCTGACACCATGCTGGATAACTTTACCGCCACGTTTGGCAGCGCCACAAACTACCCGCTCTCTATCACGTTTCGTCATGGCCACGCGCTGGCGCTGACCGCAAACCATGCCATCATGGCTAATCAGCGCCGACCAGACCAGCTCTGTTTGGCGGATGCTAATAATCCTGAGACCCATATATCTGTCGGCCAGGGCTGCCGACTGCTGCTTGATGCCTTAGTCGATTGGCAAGCGCAGGGGCGCGCGTTGAGCGATGTTAGTTTGCTGGTTCGTAGTTGGGCGCTTTCGGTGCCATTTCAGTTGGCGTTACTGCAGGCAGGTATTCCATTTCGTCTTCAACGAGAAGATCGTTTCGTTTTCCGACTCCCTCTCGTGCAGGCATTGGCTGGCTATTTGAAACTGTCTCGCCAGCCAGAGCTGCTGCACGACCCAGAGCAACTCTTGCTTTTGCTCTCTCAGCCAACGCCTTTTGTTGCCCGTGAGCGGCTTCAGCAGCTTGCCTATCAGCTGGCCAGCACCCAACGCTGGCCTGAACGCCACGAGCCGGTACTAACCTCTCTAAAGCCGCTGCAGCGCCGCACGCTTAAAAAACGCTGGGCGCTGCTATGTGAGCTGCCCAAATTAAGTGGTTGGCCGCCTGCAAAGCTGCTGAGTCATGTGGTGGAAACGATCGAAGCGGAAAAAACCTTGAAGCGAGCAGCGGCAAGGCGCGATAAGGGCGAAGAGGACGTTCGTCTATTGGATGTGCTTATCGAGCAGGCCGATAGCGTGAAAGATCCAGATGCGTTTATCGAACTGCTCGAGCGTCCGGTGGAGAACCAGGCTGGCGGTGTTCTGATTAGCACGGTTCACGGAGCGAAAGGTCTGGAGTGGCCGTTGGTCGCCGTTGCCGGAGTGAACGAAGAGGACTTTCCGCACTACAGTCGAGACAATCCGCTCAATGATGAGAGGTTAGAAGAAGAGCGACGACTGTTTTACGTGGCGATTACACGCGCTCAAGAGCAACTGCTGGTGCTGCATGATGGGGGTGTTCATCGGCCTAGTCGCTTTATTGCGGAAAGCGCCTGGCAGGATAGTTTGCGGGTAGCGTCATGTTTGTCGCGCCAAGATACACCCGCAACGGCTGTGCAGGTAACATCGCCGAGCTTGGTGAAGCGCTATCTTGAGCGCTTAGGGCGAACGGATATTGAGCTGGCAGCGCCGCAGATCAATGAGGCAGCGGCAGGTTATCAGGCTGATGCACACTTTTACCCAGGACAACGCTTGATGCATGCCGTGTTTGGAGAAGGGGAGGTGGCCTCGGTAGAAGGTAACCCCTCCGATCCTGTCATCGATGTGCGCTTTGCACAGGCTGGCCGGCGTCGTCTCATTGCTCGACGCGCGCCGATTGAGTGCTTAGAGCCACCGGCGCAGCCAGCGTAACTGGCCGCGCCGTATGGCACTCTAGTGATGCGGATTACATAGTCGGATGGTTACATATTGGGATAGTTAGGCCCGCCGCCGCCTTCTGGTGCTACCCAGGTAATATTTTGGGCAGGGTCTTTAATATCGCAGGTTTTGCAGTGCACGCAGTTCTGAAAGTTGATCTGGAAGCGTGGCTTGCCTTGATCATCTTCCACCACTTCATAAACCCCCGCAGGGCAGTAGCGTTGGGCCGGTTCTGCATAGGTTGGCAGGTTGTCGCGAATCGGCAGCTCTGGATCTGCTAGGCGCAGATGGCAGGGCTGGTCTTCTTCGTGGTTGGTGTTGGACAAAAAGACGGAAGTCGATTTATCAAACGACAATTTGCCATCGGGCTTCGGATAAGTAATTTTTTCGAACTCAGCAGCAGGCTTCAGCACGCCGTGGTCGGTGGTGGTGTCATGAACATTGGGTAGCTTATTGCCCAGCAGTTGATTGACGAAGTTGTAAGCACCGCCGCCTACCGTGCCATATTTATGCATAGCAGGGCCAAAGCTCGCGCTCTCTTTCAGCTCTTCATAGGCCCAGCTAGCCTGCCATTTCTCAGTGAAGCTAGCCAGCTCCTGAGCACCTTCATCACCCCCCTTAATGGCTTCAAAGACGCTTTCTGCAGCGACCATGCCAGATTTCATTGCTGTGTGCAGGCCTTTGATTTTGGCAAAGTTCAGCGTGCCCGCATCGCAGCCAATCAACAGGCCACCCGGGAACGTCATTTTCGGTAGGCAGTTAAAACCGCCTTTGGTAATGGCGCGCGCACCATAAGCAACGCGTTTGCCGCCTTCTAAATATTGGCTAAGCACCGGGTGATGCTTCATACGCTGGAATTCATCAAAAGGTGACAGCCAGGGGTTCTTATAACCAAGATCCATAATGAGGCCAACGACGACCTGCTGATTTTCCGCGTGGTAAAGGAACCAGCCGCCGTGAGTGTCTTTTTCAAGCGGCCAGCCCGAGCCGTGAAGCACAAGTCCGGGTTCGTGTTTGTCGGCGGGAACATCCCACAGTTCTTTCAAGCCAATCCCATAGTGCTGTGGGTCACGACCAGCATCTAGTGAGAACTCTTTGATTAACCGTTTACCCAAGTGGCCGCGGGCACCTTCGGCAAATAGTGTGTATTTCGCGCGCAGCTCCATGCCTGGCATATGGCCATCTTTAGGAGTGCCATCTGCGCTAACACCCATGTCACCAATGAGGATGCCGCGTACTGCATCATCTTCGATAATCACGTCCTGGGCAGCAAAACCAGGGAATATTTCCACCCCAAGGGACTCGGCTTGCTCTGCCAACCAGCGGCATAGGTTGCCTGCGCTAATCACATAGCGATTAAGCTCGCCGCCAGTGTTATGCATGCTTTTTGGCACTAGCGCATTAGGGATTTTTTGCGCTTTTTGAGCATCTTTTAATAGATAAACATCGTCACGAACGGCAGGTGTGTTAAGCGGTGCGCCGCGCTCTTCCCAATCAGGAAATAGCTCTGCCAGTGCGCGGGGCTCAAAGACAGCACCAGAAAGGATATGGGCGCCGACTTCGGAGCCTTTTTCGACGACACAAACCGTCAACTCTTGTTCCGCTTGATTTGCCTGTTGCATCAGACGGCAAGCGGAAGCTAGACCAGAGGGGCCAGCCCCGACAATGACTACATCGAAGTCCATGACATCGCGTTCAACATTTTCCACCCGGCTTCTCCTTATTCTCATAAGAGCCATTATTTACCAAAACTAGCCTGTACAAACGTCAAATGAGCGTTATGAGAACTAGTTTATAAAAAGATGGCCTTAATTTTAAACGGTCGTTTGCTTCTGGTTATGCCCCATGATAGGCATAATACCCCTGTAAGGTCACCCCTACGATGGCAAAAGCACCATTTATCCATGGAGTTTACATCGCTGCTACGACCAAGGCCGTAGTTAATCGGTGTTGTCGCTAGTCACTAGGTTGTGGCAAATTGATAGGGTTTTTCATTTACAGACCTATCAAACGCTTGCATGAATTTTTTAAGGTGGCGTATTTAAATACACGTCGCCCCTATTTTAGAAGCATCAGTTGGTACGATGCTGAGACAAGCTAACGGCTTCCATCACAAGCCAAGCGAGGAATCTATGAAAGTACTCGTCGCGGTTAAACGCGTCATCGACTATAACGTCAAAATCCGCGTGAAAGCGGACAACTCTGACGTTGATCTTACCAACGTCAAAATGGCGATGAACCCCTTCTGCGAAATTGCCGTAGAAGAAGCGGTGCGCCTCAAAGAGAAAGGTGTTGCGACAGAAGTCGTGGCCGTTACCGTTGGCCCCAAGGCGGCTCAAGAGCAGTTGCGCACCGCGCTAGCGCTTGGGGCAGACCGTGCTATTCATATTGAAACCGACGAGCGCGTTGAGTCGCTTGCGGTGGCTAAGTTGCTAGCTAAGGTTGTTGACGAAGAGCAACCTGGCTTAGTGATTCTTGGTAAGCAGGCCATCGATACCGACAACAATCAAACGGGGCAAATGCTGGCCGCGTTGACCAATCTACCCCAAGGTACTTTTGCCTCTGAGGTTGCTGTTGACGGTGACAAGGTGAATGTTACTCGCGAGATCGATGGTGGTCTGCAAACCGTAGCGCTTTCTCTGCCCGCTATCGTTACCACCGATTTGCGTTTGAACGAGCCGCGTTACGCGAAGCTGCCCGACATCATGAAGGCTAAGAAGAAGCCGCTGGATACCAAAACGCCCGCTGATTACGGGGTTGAAGTGGCCTCTAAGGTTAGCTTGCTCAAAGTGGAGTCCCCGGCAGAGCGCAAAGGTGGTGTTAAAGTCGCCTCGGTAGATGAATTGATCGACAAACTGAAAAACGAAGCCAAAGTGCTTTAATAGGAGCTGATCTCATGAGCATTCTGGTACTTGCCGACCTTCATGAAGGTCAGTTAGCGGGCGCAACCGCTCACGTAGTTGCTGCTGCCAAGGCGATTGGTGGTGACATTGACGTGCTGGTGGCCGGTGAAGGCGTTCAGGCGGCGGCTGATGCTGCTGCAAAGCTTGAAGGCGTCAATAAAGTTCGCGTTGCCGATAACGCTGTTTACGCCCATCAGCTTGCCGAGCCAATGGGCGCGCTATTGGTTGAATTGGCTGGCGACTATACCCACGTGTTGGCTAGCGCCTCTACCACCGGCAAAAACGTACTGCCGCGTTTGGCTGCCTTAAAAGATGTTAGCCAGCTGTCCGACGTGATTGGCGTTGAAAGTGCTGACACTTTCCTGCGCCCCATTTATGCGGGCAACGCCATCGCCACAGTAAAAAGCGACGACGCACTGAAAGTGATGACCGTGCGTACCACTGCGTTTGATGCGGTCGAGAGCACGGGTAGCGCCTCTGTAGAAGCGGTAGACGTAGTGGTCGAAAATGGTCAGTCTAGCTTTGTTAAGCAAGAGCTGGCGCAATCCGATCGTCCGGAACTTGGCGGTGCTAAAGTCGTGGTGTCTGGTGGTCGTGGTATGGGCAACGGCGAAAACTTTAAGCTGCTTGACGGCATCGCTGACAAGCTGGGTGCTGCCATTGGTGCATCACGAGCGGCCGTAGACGCAGGCTTTGTGCCCAATGATATGCAGGTTGGCCAAACCGGTAAGATTGTGGCCCCTGAGCTGTATATTGCCGTGGGTATTTCTGGCGCTATTCAGCACTTGGCGGGCATGAAAGACTCCAAAGTCATTGTTGCGATCAACAAAGACGAAGAAGCGCCAATCTTCCAAGTCGCCGATTACGGCTTGGTGGGTGATCTCTTCGAGGTTCTGCCGGAGCTTGAAAGCAAGCTATAAGCCACTGAATCTAAACTGGCTAAAAGCCGACTTCACCAGAAGTCGGCTTTTTTATTGGCGATGAATTCGATAAACTGCCAATAGTTGACTAAGGTACTGGGGTATAAAATGTATCGGTTATCAATAATCGCTACTCACGGTAATTAATTATAGCCGTGATGGTTGAAAAAGGTGGGGTAAGACCACACTTAGTTATGTGAACGTAACAAAAGCCACTTAAGGAGAAGTTAGCATGGCACATACACTTCCAGAATTACCGTACGCTTATGACGCACTTGAGCCGCATATCGATGCGATGACGATGGAGATTCACCACTCTCGTCACCACAACACTTACGTCACTAGTTTGAATGCTGCGCTTGAAGGCACGGGCCTTGAAGACGTGCCGGTAGAAGAGCTGGTTGCCAATCTTGATCGTGTACCTGAAGAGAAGCGTCAAGCCGTTATTAATCACGGCGGCGGCCATGCCAACCACTCTATGTTCTGGCAAATTATGTCACCTAATGGCGGCGGCCAGCCTCAGGGTGATGTAGCAAAAGCGATTGAAGCCGAGCTAGGCGGTCTTGACGCGTTCAAGGAAGCGTTCAAGGCAGCAGCGCTGGGTCGCTTTGGTAGCGGTTGGGCATGGCTCTCCGTGACACCTGAGAAAAAGCTGGTTGTTGAAAACACCCTGAACCAAGATAGCCCGCTAATGCATGGCAATACGCCGGTATTGGTTCTGGATGTTTGGGAGCACGCATACTACCTGAAGTTCCAGAACAAGCGTCCTGATTACGTAGCAGACTTTTTTAACGTCGTTAATTGGGAAGATGTTGAGCGTCGTTATCAGGCGGCTATCGCCTAAACCCGCCTTATTCACGAGGGCGCTGATTGAGCGGTCTGAAGGTAC